>JANONM010000574.1:0-4012 GCA_031420855.1 Hyphomicrobiales bacterium | reverse complement strand
TTGAACATCTCACAGCAACCCGCCCGCACTTTGTCTCCTATTATTTCCGCGACATGCCATTTGCAGCTGTGCAAAGCATACGTTCGGCGGGACACCCTGTAATATCATGGACAATACGCGACCGGGAACAGGAAAGTCTGGCGCGGCGCTGGTGTGATCAAGTCACATTTGAGGGCTATGCAGCCTAGAGTCGGCATGTGATGGGCAATAACATCCGTACACTGAGCAGTTTGGCGGAAGTTTCAACCGATGTTTGGGATGGGCTGGCCAATCCCCGGGGGCAGGCCTTCAATCCCTTTGTATCGCACGCTTTTTTGTTGGCACTGGAAGAGTCAGGTTCGGCCACGGCGCGTTCGGGATGGTCTGGCAGCCATGTTGTGCTGGAACAAGGTGGGGCAATTGTGGGTGTGGCGCCTTGCTATCTCAAGAATCATTCCATGGGCGAATATGTGTTTGACCATGGCTGGGCCGATGCATTCCACCGGGCGGGCGGCAGTTATTATCCGAAACTGCAAACATCCGTGCCATTTACACCAGCAACCGGACCGCGCCTTTTGGCAGCCACAGTGGAAAATAGAGCGCTGTTGGCCGATGGACTTGTGCAACTGTGCGGAAATCTTGGCGCATCTTCATCGCACATGACGTTTTTACCGGACACCGAAGCAAATGCCTTGGGCACCACTTGGCTGCAACGCCAAGACATACAATTCCATTGGCATAACAATGGGTTCTCGACATTCGATGAGTTTTTGGGTTCGCTCTCGTCTGGCAAACGCAAGAACATCAAACGCGAACGTCGCGCCGTCGCTGAAGCTGGAATTTCGTTCGACCTTTTGAGCGGAGATGATCTGCGCGAAGCCCATTGGGATCATTTTTTCAAGTTCTATATGGACACCGGTTCGCGCAAATGGGGCAAGCCTTACCTCACGCGCAAATTCTTCTCGCTGATCAACCAGTCAATGCGCGAAAATATTCTGCTGATCTTTGCCAGGCGCGAGGGCCGTGTCATTGCAGGGGCGCTGAATTTTATTGGCGGTGACCGGTTGTTTGGACGGAACTGGGGCTGCGCTGAGGACCACCCGTTCCTGCATTTTGAAACCTGCTACTATCAAGCCATCGAATTCGCCATTGGCCGGGGATTGCAGGTGGTTGAGGCAGGGGCACAGGGCGAACACAAATTGGCACGCGGCTACCTCCCCGTCAAAACCCACAGCGTGCATCATTTCGCCCACCGCGGATTGGCCCGGGCAGTTGCCGAATATCTTGAACAGGAACGCGCGGCGATTGATTTCAATCAGCAGGAATTGGCGCAACACTCACCGTTCAAGCAGATTGAGAGGGAGTGAAGTAGGGACCTCATGCGCCATAGCCTACTTGGGCGAAGGAGCATGAGGTCCCTTTGCCAGCCACGTTTGCAAATGTTAGACTTCACCCATGCTTTATGATCCCAACAACATTTTCGCCAAAATCCTGCGCGGCGAAATTCCTTGCCACAGGATTTACGAAGACCACCACAGCCTCGCCTTGATGGACGTGATGCCGATGGTGGAGGGTCATTGTCTGGTGGTTCCGAAGGCCGCTTCACGAGGATTGTTGGATGCTGATCCCGCTGTGTTGACCCATGTGTTGGCGACGGTGCAGAAAGTGGCAAAGGCCGCCGTGAAAACCATGAATGCCGATGGATTTCAAATCCGGCAATACAATGAACCAGCGGGCGGGCAGACGGTGTTTCATCTGCATTTCCACATCCTGCCAATGAAGCAAGGTGTGGCGTTGCGGCCCCATACGGGCGCGATGGCGGATCATGGGGAGTTGGCAGAGATGGCGAAAAAGATTTCGATTGAACTGGTCTGACCAGTGCTTCGAGGCTCGCGAAGAGCGCGCTCCTCAACTCAATTCTATTTCCACCGGAACATGATCTGACGGCTTTTCATGGCCGCGTGCCCGTTTGTGAATCGTTGCCGAGGTCAGCCGGTCTGCCGCTTGGGCCGACAACAACAAATGATCGATTCGAATGCCATTGTTTTTCGGCCAGGCACCTGCCTGATAATCCCAAAAACTATAGGCATCGGTTTTTCCAGGATAAAGGCTGCGGAAACTCTCGGTCAAGCCGAGGTTCAACAGACGCTGGAACGCTGCCCTGGTTTCGGGGCGATACAGCGCATCCTCAACCCAGTTCTGCGGATGGCGTGCATCCAGGCTGGCTGGAATCACATTGTAGTCGCCAGCCAATACCAACGGTTCTTCCAGCTTCAAATGCTCAGCCACATGGTTTTCCAGCCTGTTCATCCATCCGAGCTTGTAGTCATACTTCAGTCCAGGAGCCGGATTGCCGTTCGGCAGATAAAGGCAAACCACCCGGCAGGCGAAAGCGCCATCAACGACAGTGGCCGCAATAAACCGGGATTGCTGGTCCGAATCATCACCTGGCAATCCACGTTGAATGTCTTCCAAGGCGAACTTTGAAAGAATGGCCACACCATTGTAGGTTTTCTGGCCGTGAATTGCGGAAGTGTAACCCAAGTCTTCAAAAGCAGCACTGGGAAATCCTGCATCCTCGCATTTAATTTCTTGCAGGCACAGAACGTCAGGCTGCTGTTCTTTCAGCCATTCGGTTACCTGATCGAAATGGGCTTTGACGGAGTTGACGTTCCATGTGGCGATACGCATGGCGTGAAGATGCCGCCTCGACTGAAAAATCGCAACCCAAATTCTATTTCAAAGGGAAAAACTTACGCCGCAGCCACACGACGACTTGGCTTGCGGATTTTGCACTTTGAAGGACTGGCCCATGAGATTGTCTTCGAAATCCAAGGTGGAACCCGTGAGATAGATCATCGACACATTGTCCACCAAAACTGTTGCACCGTCCTGTTCGATAGCCAAGTCGTCGGAACTGCGGTCTTTGGCAATGTTGAATTCGTATTCAAACCCGGAGCAACCCCCGCCATTCACCGCGACACGAAAAGCCGACCCCGAATCATCCGCCGTAATCTCCCGGATGCGTTTTGCAGCGCGGGGTGTTACGATGAGGGCAGCAATGGGCGAAACGGCGTTCATGGTCGTAATATCGGGAGCATGGAACGAATTGTCAAGTCATACGCCGATGTTGAATTAACGCCATGACCGCACTTGCCGTCTTTGCCTGTCATGCCGCCAAAAGCCGGGGTCGTCTGGTGTCCGAGCCAGAAAGCCCGCCGCGCAGCTGTTTTGCCAGGGACCGCGACCGTATCATCCATTCCGCCGCATTCCGCCGCCTGAAGCACAAAACCCAGGTGTTCGTCTATCACGAGGGTGATCACTACCGGACAAGATTGACCCACACCATTGAAGTGTCACAAATCGCCCGGTCGATTGCGCGGGCGTTGCATGTTGATGAAGACTTGACGGAAGCCTTGGCTTTGGCCCACGACCTTGGCCACACACCGTTTGGCCATGCCGGGGAAAGGGCGCTCGATAAATTGATGAAGCCCCATGGCGGCTTTGATCACAACGCCCAATCACTGCGCATCGTCACCAAACTCGAACGCCGATACGCCAATTTTGATGGCCTGAACCTCACCTGGGAAACTTTGGAAGGGTTGGTAAAACACAATGGCCCGCTAATCGATGCTGAAGGCCACGCCTTGGGACACTACAAGGAAAAAGGCCTGCCTGCCGCAATCATTGAATATGCCGAGGCCCACGATCTGGCGCTTGCACAATTTGCCTCGGTCGAAGCCCAGATTGCCGCTGTCTCAGACGATATAGCCTACAACGCCCATGACATTGACGACGGCCTGCGGGCAGGGCTGTTCAACATCATTGACCTTGGTGATATTCCCTTGGTGGGCGATGAGTTGGCCAAGGTGCTGAAAGCCTATCCCGATCTTGAACATAACCGGCTGGTTCATGAAACCGTAAGGCGCGTCATTTCGGCCATGGTTGCGGATGTGTTGGCCAACACCAAAAAAAATGTCAGCCGTCTGCATCCAAAATCCGAGCAGGACGTTCGTTCACTGAACCAACCCGT
>JANONM010000573.1:0-4897 GCA_031420855.1 Hyphomicrobiales bacterium | reverse complement strand
GCTTGTCACCATAATCCCCGTGCTCGCCGCCTATTTCCTGACCCGAGATGGCGAACATACGGCTGGGGGAGGGAAGTAAAAGGCTGAGGTTTAGCAGTTTGCTGAAATTGTTGAATTCAGCCCAGGCAACCCTTCGAGGCTCGCAATAGCTCGCACCTCAGGGTGAGGGATTTCAATAAGTTACCTCATCCTGAGGTGCCCGCCCTTGCGGGCCTCGAAGGATGCGCCAAGGTGACGGTTGAATTTACTTCTTGGCCTTTTTCTTTGGAACTGCCTTTTTCGAAACTGGCTTTGCCGCTTTCTTGGCTATCTTTTTGGCCACTTTCTTGACGGCCTTTTTGGCAACTGCTTTCTTTGCTACGGCCTTCGGAGGTTTCACAACAGGTGCCGCCGACGCGGCAAGTTTGGCAAACTTGTCAAAGAACTGGCCCGCCAAACTGCTGGCCGTTGAGTCAATCAGCCGTGAACCCAGCATGGCCATTTTGCCGCCAACTTGCGCATCAACATCATAGGTCATACGTGTTCCTTCGGGCACCGATTCCAGTTTCACCGATGCGCCACCCGAGGCATGGCCAGCCAAGCCACCTTCGCCTTTGCCCTCGATGCGATAGCTATGGGGCGGGTTTAAATCTTTCAAATGAACGCTGCCATTGAACCCGGCCTTGACTGGTCCGAGCTTGATCACCACGCGGGCCGTCATGGTGGTGTCCGAGGTTTTGGTGATTGTCTCACAGCCGGGGATGCATTGCTTCAAGATATCAGGATCATTCAAGGCCGCCCAAACATTTTCGATATGTGCCGCAATGATTTCTTCGCCGCTCATTTTCATGTGTTATTCTCCATGTGAACAAAATAACTCAGATATCGCCGCGCTGCCACTGCTCTTTGATTTCCAGCCTGAATGCATCAAAGCGGCCTTCTGCAATGGCCAACCTGATGCCCTGCATGAGTGATTGATAATAGGCAATATTGGCCCAAGACAACAACATCATCCCCAGCAACTCGCCCGACCGCATGAGATGATGGATATAGGCCCGCGAGTATTGTGACAAGGCAGGGCACGGGTGGGACTCGTCAAGGGGACGCTTGTCAGCCGCATGTCTGGCATTGCGCAAATTGATTTTGCCAAAGCGCGTGAAGGCCTGACCGTGGCGGCCAGAGCGCGTTGGCATGACGCAATCAAACATGTCAACACCCCGCGCCACAGCTTCCAGAATATCATCAGGCGTTCCCACTCCCATCAGATAGCGGGGCTTGTTGAGGGGCAGCATGGGTGTGGTGAAATCCAGCGTGTCGAGCATCAGCTTTTGCCCTTCGCCCACGGCAAGTCCACCAATGGCATAACCTTCAAAGCCGATCTGTTGCAGGCCTTCAGCGCTGCGGCGGCGCAAGGCCTCGTTGGTTCCACCCTGAACAATGCCAAAATTGCCTTTGCCGGGTTGCGAACCAAAGGCCAGCCGCGAACGTTCCGCCCAGCGCAATGACAGTTCCATGGCTTTCACAGCTTGTTTCTCGGTGTGCGGAAATTCTATGCATTGATCGAGCTGCATCTGGATATCGGATCCCAACAGACGCTGGATTTCCATGGCCCGTTCAGGTGTCAGTTCATGCTTGCTGCCATCGATATGCGATTGGAACAGGGCACCGCGTTCGGTGATCTTGCGGATCTTTGAAAGCGACATGATCTGAAAACCACCGCTGTCCGTGAGGATCGGCCCATCCCATCGCATGAAGCGCTGTAAACCGCCGAGTGCCGCCACTTGCTCAGCTCCCGGCCGCAACATCAAGTGATAGGTATTGCCAAGAATGATATCGGTCCCGGTTTCCTTGACCTGATCCAGGTAAAGTCCCTTGACCGTTCCGACGGTGCCCACGGGCATGAAGGCGGGTGTGCGAATATCGCCGCGTCCGGTATGGACCGTGCCAAGCCGCGCCGCGCCGTCAGTATTGTGTAAGGTGAAGCCAAAATCTTTCATGATGTAGCTGGCCACAACAGGCTGGCATCGCCGTAGGAATAGAAGCGATAGTTGGATGTGACTTCATGGGCATAGGCCCGCTTCATCCGCTCAGTACCAGCAAAAGCGCAAACCAGCATGAACAAGGTGGAACGAGGCAAATGGAAGTTGGTGATCAGGCCATCAGCTGCGCGAAAACGGTAACCCGGCGTAATAAAAATGTCTGTTGCTCCCTGAAACGGCTTCAAGCCCGACGCCTCCAACAAGCGCAGCGAAGTGGTGCCCACCGGGATAATACGCCGCCCCTCAATACGTGCTTTTTGTAACCTGCCCGCTGTTTCCGCCGAAACTTCCCCCCATTCATGGTGCATTTTATGGTCCGTGGTATCTTCCACCTTGACCGGTAAAAATGTTCCCGCCCCGACATGCAACGTGACATATTCCTGTTGTATGCCACTATCTTGCAAGAGCTTCATCAACAATGGCGTGAAGTGCAATCCTGCCGTGGGTGCGGCAACTGCGCCATCATGGCGCGCGTAACTGGTCTGGTAGTCTGTACGATCTTGGAAATCTTGCGCACGCTTTCCCTCGATATAGGGCGGCAACGGCACACGGCCCCATTTGACGAGGGCTGCATCAAGCGCTGCATTGCCAACGGCAAAGTACAACGTGACTTCCCCGGCAACACCTTTTTCTTCAACAACCGCTTCCAGGCCGCCAAATTGGACAACATCACCCGCGATCAATTTTTTCGCTGGCTTCACAAAAGCCTTCCAACGAAAACCATCCAATCGCATGTGCAACAATGCTTCAATTTTGGGCGTGGTCCCAAGCCGCCCCACACGCTGTCCCGTCAAGGCAGCCGGAATGACACGCGTATCATTGAACACCAGCACATCACCGCTCCTCAGAAGCGACGGAAGATCAGCAACAGTCTTGTCGGAAAATCCATGACCCACCACCAGCAACTTGGCGGTTTCACGCGGCACAGCCGGCCTGAGAGCAATGCGTTCCGACGGCAAATCAAAATCAAAATCAGCAACGCGCATTATCCCAGCGTCCAGTCTTCCCACTTTAAACCTGGAACGCGGGAAAATTCATCGTGATTATGTGTCACCAACGTTGCATCTCTGCGCAAAACTTGAGCTGCTATGAGCAGGTCATATGCCCCAATTTTTTTTCCTTGTCGCAACAGCCCTGCATGAATTTCAGCAGCAAGTCGCGCGTCGTCGGCGTCATAGGACAAAACGCCAAAAACACGATCCATGATGCGCTCCATCTTTTCACGGCGCGTGACAGGGCTTCGGGAGTTCAACACGCCCACCTCGAGTTCCTGATAAACGATGGCCGGCAAGTAAATTGGCAGGCGCTCATCAAAGGCTGCTTGAATCCGGAGTTCCAAAGCCGGATATTTTCTCTTCAAGAAAAAGATGATGATGTTTGTGTCGAAAACAAACATGATTAGTCATCAAGTGAATGTACGCGCGGCGACAATAGCCCTGCATGACGATCCAGCGGTGGATCATCAAAAGGTCCCAAAGCGTCCATTTCCACCCAAAATTTGTCCCAATCTGTTGGCTTTTGGGAAATGGCCTTCAGTCGCACCACGTCGCCATCCCGCGAAATCTCCACCTCGGTTCCCGGCATGCGAAACTCCTTGGGAAGTCTCACAGCTTGACTTCGCCCATGCATGAACAATTTCGCGGTGGTTTTGGTCATGTGACACCCAAATGATAGATATCAATAATATATACCATTTGGGGTCAATTTTCAAGTCTCGGCGGTTTCAAACCATGGGGCTTGGGTTTACGCCTTTGCGTCGGCAGCGACCACCATCTTGGCAATCTTGTCCGGCTGCTTTACGGGTTCGCCGCGCTTGATCTTGTCAACAATATCCATGCCTTCGGTGACCTTGCCCCAATAGGTGTATTGTTTGTCGAGGAAAGCTGCATCGCCAAAGCAAATGAAAAACTGGCTGTTGGCGGAGTTGGGGCTCGACGAGCGGGCCATGGAGCACGCACCACGGGTGTGCTTTTCTGCCGAAAACTCCGCCTTCAGATCAGGTTTCTTGGAACCGCCCATACCGGTGCCAGTGGGATCACCACCTTGGGCCATGAAGCCTTCGATCACCCGGTGGAACACCACGCCATCATAAAAACCTTCGCGGGCCAGTTCCTTGATGCGGCCCACATGGCCGGGGGCGAGATCGGCACGCAAGGCAATAACAACCCGGCCTTTTGCAGCACCACCATGGTCTGCGATATCGAGATAAAGCGTATTTTCCAGATCAGCCATTATTGCACAGTCACCTTTGTCATTTTGTCAGGACTTGCCGGGGGCTCACCCTTGGCAATTTGGTCAACGCATTTCATGCCTTCAGCATCGACACTTCCCCAAACGGTATATTGTCCATCCAGAAAACCACCATCAGCCAGCATTACAAAAAACTGGCTGTTGCCTGAATCAGGGCTTTGCGAACGCGCCATGCCAACGATGCCCCGGGCAAAATGCTCTGCGTTGAATTCAGCTGGAAGATCAGGTTCCTGCGATCCGCCCATGCCGGTACCGGTCGGGTCCCCGGTTTGTGCCATGAAGCCGTCGATTACACGATGGAAAACGATGCCATCATAAAAGCCTGCGGTCGCCAGCTTGCTGATTTGCGCCACATGCTTGGGCGCCAGATCAGAACGTAGCTTGATATTGAAAGCGCAATCCTTGCTGGTCTGTACCTTGAGGCTTTCAGCACTCAATGCCGGACTGGCCAGGGCGGCGAGGCACAGGCCTGCCAGAAGTAGTTTTTTCATGGGAATCTCCAATTAACGCCATCCCCCTAGCCCACTCCGTTCCGTGGTGCAACTTTGCTTTCAACCCGTTTTGGCCAAAGCTGCACGGATGGCGCTCTCGGCCTCTTTCGGCAAGAACAAGGATGTGTCGCCGCCCAT
>JANONM010000572.1:0-3680 GCA_031420855.1 Hyphomicrobiales bacterium | reverse complement strand
TCGGACATCTTTGAAGACCTGTTTGGTGATTTCATGGGGGGCCAAGGTGGACAAGCCGGCCAGCGTGGGGGACGCCAAAAGGGCAGGGGTGCCAGCGGTGCCCAGCGCGGCTCTGATCTGCGCTATAATCTTGAAGTCAGTTTGACCGATGCCTTTTCCGGCAAAACCGCCCAGGTGCGCGTTCCTTCGGCAATTTCCTGTGAGATGTGCAAAGGCTCAGGCGCCAAGCCCGGCACCCAGCCCAAGCAATGCGGCACGTGCCATGGGGCTGGTGTGGTGCGCTCGCAATCCGGTTTCTTTACGGTTGAACGGGCCTGTCCCACCTGCGCCGGCCGGGGCCAAGTCATTGCCGACCCTTGCATGGCCTGCGGTGGCCAGGGCCGTGTCACCAAGGAACGCACGCTTTCTGTCAATATTCCGGCAGGTGTTGAAGATGGCACCCGCATTCGCCTCGGCAATGAAGGCGAAGCCGGGATGCGTGGCGGTCCGGCAGGCGACCTTTATATTTTTCTCAGCCTGCGCCCCCATGAGTTTTTCCAGCGCGAGGGGGCTGATCTTTTCTGTAAAGTGCCAATTTCCATGTCGGTGGCAGCCTTGGGCGGCGATATTGAGGTTCCCACCATCGACGGCAAAAAGGCCCGGGTCAGCATTCCCGAGGGCACCCAGTCGGGCAAGCAATTCCGCCTGAAAAGCAAAGGCATGCCCATCCTGCGTTCGCCCCAGTTCGGCGACATGTATATCCAGGTCTCCGCCGAAACCCCCGTCAATCTTACAAGACGCCAGCGTGACCTCCTGCGCGAATTCGAAAAAGAAGCCCGCAACAACTCACCGGAATCAGAAGGATTTTTCTCCAAGGCCAAGGCGTTTTGGGATGGCTTTGGGGGTTAGAACAACACCGAATAATCGCGTGAACCGTGGACCACATGGAGAATTTCGACAGTTTGGTTTTTGATTCGATAAAAAATCAAATAGTCGCGATAGGGTTTTCGACGGATGTCGTGGCCAACATAGCGTTGAACGACGACCGACCCCTTGGGCGCATCGCCGATCGCATCGCAAGCCTTCTGAAGTTCAAGCATGAACGAAATCGCACGTCTCGGATTTTCCAGTGCAATCCAATTTCCTATATCGCCAATGTCTTTGTCGCCGGCAGGAGTGATAAAGACTTTCATGCGTCAGCCTTTTCCGCCATGGCCTCGTATTTGGCGATCAGTCTGTCAAAAACCTCTTCTGCCGGAGTAAGCCTGCCAGCTTCGGCATCCGCCAACCCCAGCTCAATTGCAGCATCCAAAGCCGCCAATCGTGATTCTCGTTCCTGCACCAGCCTGATGCCTTCGCGGATCACTTCGCTTTTTGATCCATAGCGGCCTTTTGCGACAAGGGCGTCGACATAGGTTTCGAGTGTTGTTCCAAGTTCAGCGCTGATGGCCATGGGAGGTCTCCTTCTGCCGCAACAATAACAGTTATGGGTCTGGATTTCAACACCGGGGGCGCGGTAGACTGGGGATTATGGACCTCTCCTCCGCCGACCACGATCTGCTTTCCGGCCATCAAGGCCCTGCCCTGCAATTCGCCATGCAGCTGGTGTTGCAAGCTGCCGGTATTTTGCAAGCACCCCACCTCATCCCCGTCACCTATGCCCATATCGATGCCTGTTTTTACAACGGTCAGGCGCATATTGATTTTGCGCAATTCATGTTGGACCATGGTGCGAAATTTCCCATCCCGGCATGGACCAACAATGGCGTTGTCTCAGCCACCCACCCGCATCTCTATGACGGCAACCCGGACACCGAAATGGTCGAGGGGGCGCGAAAGCTCATGCAACTTTATGCAGCATTGGGCTGCAAGCCGACATGGACCTGTGCGCCCTATCAAATTCCCGGCGGGCCAAAATTTGGCGAACACATTGTGGTGGGTGAATCCAATGCCGTGACCTATTACAATTCCGCCGTGGGTGCCCGCACCAACAAGTATGGTGACTATCTTGATGTCGCCTGCGCCCTGATTGGCAAGGCTCCGTTTGCCGGACTGCACACCGATGCAGGACGAAAAGCGGGGTTGCACTTTGATGTGTCGCAGCTGCCTGAAAGCTGGCGCGGCGAAAACATTTTCCATCATCTTCTTGGTCATCACGTCGGTCGCATGGCCGGACGCCGCGTTCCCGTTGTGACGGGACTGCTGACAACAACAAACACCGATGATCTGAAAGCTGTCAGCACCGCTGTTGCCGCATCAGGCGGTGTTGAATTGTGGCATGGCGTGGGTGTGACACCTGAAGCAGCTTCGCTGGATTCGGTATTTGCCCGAGGCGACGTCTACACTATCACCCGCGATGACCTCATTACCGCCCATGCTCAACTCTCAACCGGTCGCGACGGATCACTCGACATGGTGGCACTGGGCACGCCGCATTTCTCGGCCACGGAATTTCGTGCGGTTGTTGAAACCCTTGATGGCCGCAAATCAAACATCCCGTTCACCATCACCACATCACGTTTTGTCTGGGACTATATCAAGACCAAAGGCTGGGATGATATCCTGAAACGTGCTGGCGTCAGCCTGATCGGCGATATCTGCAGTTACTACGCCCCCGGCATCAACGGCATGAAAGGTCGCGTCATGACCAATTCCGCCAAGTGGGCCTACTACGCGCCAGCCATGTTGCCGGTTGAAGTATGCTTTGGCTCGCTCCGGGAATGCGTTGAAAGTGCGGTGCGCGGTGAAGTCTGGCGTGACCAGGCATTATGGAGCGCCAGATGATCAAGGGTACAATCCTCAATGGTGGTTCGGCCCAAGGCCCGACTCTGGTTCTCACGGAACCAGTGAGCTTTTGGGGGGCTTATGATCCACGCTCAGGCAGGATCGTTGATACCCATCATCCGCAATCCGGCGCCTATCTCGGGGGGCATATTCTGCTGCTGCCTGAAACCCGGGGATCCGGCGGTACGCCGGGTGGGATCGCTGAAGCCATCCGCCGGGGCACCGCCCCCCTCGGCATCATCCTCATGGTGCCTGATATCAACTTGGCAGTTGGCGCAGCTGTTGCAGCAAGGCTCTACGGCAGACAATGTCCGGTTCTTGCGGTTTCACCTGAAGACTATCATGATCTCACCAAGGTCAGACATATTGCCATTGCCGAAGGGGCCATAATAACTGTATAGTTACTTGAACAGGAGTATCTCCCCCATGAAAAAGATCGGCCCGATTCCGCAACTTGGTTATGGCACGTGGAACCACATGGGTGATGCTGCCTATAATGGCGTGCGGTCAGCCCTTGATGTGGGCTATCGCCACATTGATGGGGCTGAGGGCTACAACAATGAGGAATTCGTCGGCAAGGCGATTGCTGACAGCGGCGTGCCCCGATCAGAAATCTTCATCACCACGAAAGTCGCTCCTGAAAATTTTGGCCCCGGCCAAGTCATGCCCCATGCCAGGGCATCACTGGAAAAGCTGCGGATCGACAAGGTGGATTTGCTGTTGCTGCATTGGCCCTCGATCAAGGACCAGTATGACGTCAATGACTACGTGCAGCAATTTGCTGAAGTTTATGATGCAGGCTTGGCAACCCATATCGGCGTGTCAAATTTCACCAAAAAATATCTCGATGCAGCACTTCGCATTCTCGGCAAGCGCCGCCTTGTCACCAACCAGATTGAAATCCATGTGTTGATGCA
>JANONM010000571.1:0-2496 GCA_031420855.1 Hyphomicrobiales bacterium | reverse complement strand
CGTACATCCCGCCCACATCAAGCATGCCCCGGTATATCGGGTTGTCGCCGTATGCTGCTTGGTGGCGACGCACGGTCTCCTCGGCCACTTCGGCGAGGCCAATGCCGTCGATTGTGGTTGCGGTGCCGGTGAAGTAGCGCTCGATAAACGCGCTCGACAGCCCCACCGCATCGAAGATCTGCGCGCCGCAATAGGACTGGTAGGTTGAAATGCCCATCTTGGACATGACCTTCAGGATGCCCTTGTCAACGGCTTTGATGTAGCGTTTCACGGCTTCATAGGCCGTGACTTTTTCGTCAAGGGATGGCAGCAGGCCTTCAAGGGTTTCGAAGGCGAGATAGGGGTTGATGGCTTCGGCGCCATAGCCTGCCAACATGCAGAACTGGTGCACCTCGCGAGGCTCTCCCGATTCCACCACCAGACCAACCGCCGTGCGCAAGCCTTTGCGGATCAGGTGATGGTGGGTGGCCGAAGTTGCCAGCAGTGAGGGAATGGCCACCCGCTCGGCTGAAATGGCGCGGTCGGACAGGATGATAATGTTGTAACCATCCTTTACCGCACGTTCAGCCAGCGCACCCACGCTGTCAAGCGCGGCTTCCATGTAGTCAGCGCCGTTGGCCACATCATAGGTGATGTCGAGGGTGACAGTGCGGAAAGGGTTGTCGCGCAATTCGCCGATGTTGCGGATGCGCTCCAGTTCCTCGTTGGTCAATATGGGTTGCGACACTTCGAGGCGCATGTGCTTCGACGTGCCTTTGAGGTCCAACAGGTTGGGGCGCGGGCCGATGAAAGAGACCAGTGACATGACCAGTTCTTCGCGAATGGGATCAATCGGCGGGTTGGTCACTTGCGCGAAGTTCTGCTTGAAATAGGTATCAAGCTGCTTGGCGCGATCCGAGAGGGCTGAAACTGGGGCGTCATTGCCCATGGAGCCAATGGCCTCCTGACCCGTCGAGGCCATGGGTTCCATAAGGATTTTCAAATCCTCCTGGGTATAGCCAAAGGCTTGCTGGCGATCCAGCAGGGGCGTGGTCAACTTGGGCCGGGCCGACTTGGCTTTCGGCATGTCGCGCAACACCACTTGGGTCTTTTTCAACCAATCCTTGTACGGATGAAGTGTTGAAAGATGCTTCTTCAATTCATCGTCTGAAATAATGCGCTTTTGCTCAAGATCAATGAGCAGCATCTTGCCGGGCTGCAAGCGCCACTTGTGGGTGACATTGGCATCATCGATGGGCAGACATCCCATTTCGGAGGCGAGCAACACGAAGCCATCATCGGTTGTGAGATAGCGGGCAGGGCGCAGGCCGTTGCGGTCCAGCGTTGCACCAATGACCTTGCCATCGGTGAACACCATGGCCGCAGGGCCGTCCCAGGGTTCCATCATGGCGGCGTGGTGTTCGTAGAAGGCGCGGCGGTCTTCGTCCATCAGCGGGTTGCCGGCCCAGGCCTCAGGGATCATCATCATCATGGCATGGGGCAGGGAATAGCCACCCATGGTCAGGAGTTCGAGGGCATTATCAAAAATTGCCGTGTCGGATTGGCCTTCATAGGAAATCGGCCAAAGCTTCGAGAGGTCTTCGCCCAGCACATCGGACTGCATGTTGGCCTGACGGGCCGCCATCCAGTTGAAGTTGCCGCGCACCGTGTTGATTTCGCCATTGTGGCAGACAAAGCGATAGGGATGGGCCAGCGGCCAAGACGGGAAGGTGTTGGTGGAGAAGCGTTGATGCACCAGGGCGAGCGCCGAGGTAACGCGCTCGTCCTTCAGGTCGACATAGTAGTGATCAAGTTCGGCACCCAGCACGAGACCTTTGTAAACAATGGTGCGTGACGAAACCGAGACTGGATAATAGGTGCGGGCCTTGGTGCCGAGCACTTCGACAATGCGGTTTGAAACGACCTTGCGGCAGACGAAGAGCTTGCGCTCGAGATGGGCTTCGCTCTTGATCGTCGGACCTTTGCCGATGAAGACCTGGCGATGCATCGGCTCGGTGCCCTTGACGGAATAGCCCAGCACGGATTTATCGACGGGCACATCGCGCCAACCCAGAACCTTGAGGCCCTCTTCACGGGCGGTTTCCCACCAGATGCGCTCGATGTCCTGGCGATAGACGGTTTCCCTTGGCATGAAAAGATAGCCCACGCCATATTGGCCAGCCGCTGGCAAATCAAAGCCTGCCCGTTTGGCCTCTTCAGCAAACAACGCGTGGGGAATCTGGATCATGATGCCAGCGCCGTCGCCAGCCTTGGGGTCAGCGCCCACGGCACCGCGATGTTCGAGGTTTTTGAGAATGCTCAAAGCGTCTTTTACAACGCGGTGGCTTTTGATGTTGTTGATGTTGGCGAGAAGGCCAATGCCGCAGGCATCATGCTCATTGCGGGGATCATAGAGGCCATGGGCCTCAGGCGTGCCTTCGGCACGGAACTGGTGGGCGGCAACCGGCTGGTTCATGATCATCCTCCATCGACACCAAAAGCCGACAGGCCCTGTCG
>JANONM010000570.1:0-6351 GCA_031420855.1 Hyphomicrobiales bacterium | reverse complement strand
GATGTAGGGGGCCAGATCATACCAACAGCAACGTGAATTGACCCTTCTTCTCTCTCCCCACAAGGACAGGGCTATCGCATATGGCCAAAGGGACCTCATCCGCCCCCCAAATTAAATCTTGGGGGGCACCTTCTCCAACTTCGTTGGAGAAGGGACAAAACCCAACATATCGTCCCTTCTCCACGTAAGTGGAGAAGGTGGATCGGGCGAAGCCCGAGACGGATGAGGTCCCTTTAGTGCCATATGCGATAGTCCTGCGCCTGAGGGGAACGTGAAGAATTCTGAATTCCACGGCCTGATCAAGCCACCCTTGTCGCTGGCAAAAACGCCTTCACCTTAATTGTCTTTTCCATCTTCCTTGCTTTCGCAATGTCAAAACTATTTTGCATGCGCATCAGGGTGTCCATTGAAAGACCAAATGCCTTTTCAAAACGCAAGGCCATTTCTGGTGACAGATCGACATGTTCATTCAAGAATGCTGAAAGGGCTGGTCGCGTCACACCCAACACTTTTGCGGCATCCGTCACTGTAAGCGAATGAGCCTCAACAATTTCTTCACGCAGCCAGCCACCCACATGTGGCGGATTCTTAAGTCGAATGCCCATCTTGTCTGTCATATCGCACTCCTAATGATAGTCTTCAAAATTTAGATCGACGATTTCGATTTCCTGCTTGTCAATTCTGAATGTGAGCCGCCAATTTCGGGTCACAAACAGACTCCATTCACCTTTGCGATTGCCCGTTAACATGTGCGCTTTCCATGTTGGCACTGTTCGCAGTTCATCTTCGTGCTGCATATCCTGCAGAAACAATACCATACGCAACAATTTGTTTGCAGCCACCGAAGGTACTCCGGACCGATCACCATGCTCAATCAGATTCTTCAAACCTTTGTGAATGACATTGCAAATACGCATGACGAAGCATAGCAATACGCCCGTATAGCGTCAAGTAACGGGTGACACTGTGGCCAGCGTGATGTTGTATTGGCTTTTCTGTTGGCGCTGCATCCGCTTTTGGATCGACGATCAAACTAATCAAACTCTATTAATGTCTGACCAAGCAGTTGGACAAAATTTGCTGTATCCCCTTCGTGTCTTCATCATCTGACTTGCTTGAGCAGACGAAGCTTGCTTAAGCACGGCAATGCTTCTCGTTATCGACACCTGTTTCAATGCCTGTTCTGCAGCGCTTTATGATGAAGCGACGGCTAGCGTTGTTGCATCTGAATACCAAGAAATGGAACGCGGCCATGCGGAAGCTTTGGGGCCGATGGTGGAGCGGTTGTTTGCCGGGAGCAAAGCCAAACCCGAACATCTCACCCGCATTGCCGTCACCTATGGCCCTGGCACCTTCACCGGCCTTCGCATTGGATTGAGTTTCGCCAAGGGCATGGCACTGGCTTTGGATATTCCACTGGTTGGCCTCAACAGTCTGAAAGCCACGGCCCAACACAAGGGGGAAGAAAAAGTCATTGTCGCCCATCAAGCGGGCGGCACCGGGTTGTTTTATTGGACAAGTCCTGAAGGCCCGGCACTTGGGAGTGTGCATGACATCGAAACAGCCGCGAAAAAACTAAATCGCGCCGTTGTCGGGTCAGGTTTTCAGGGTGCCAAAACACTTTGGCCCGATGCCAAGATTTTTGCGGACTTTGCCGCAACGCTGCCTGTGTCCCAGAATGATGTGGAACCGCTTTACCTGCGTCCGCCTGATGCCAGGCCCACGGCCCCTGCAAACCTGTCAACGCCAACACTCCGGTTGGCTAGAAGCGACGATCTGGCCGCGCTGGCTCTTATCCACGGCCAAAGCTTTTCGACGGGGTGGGATGAGCAATCCTTGGGGGCTTCGCTTGGTCTTCCGGGTGCAGCTGCCCTCGTGGTGGAACTTGCGGGGATTATCTACGGCTTCGTGATGTTCCAACACATCGCTGGCGAGGCCGAGATTTTGACCTTGTGCGTCAGTCCCAACTTCCGCCGTCAGCATTTCGGGGCACAGCTTTTGAGCGGGGCGATTGAACTGTTGCGGGCTGACAAAGCGGCAAAGCTGTTTCTGGAAGTTGCCGCCGACAATCAATCAGCGCTGGCACTTTATCGGCGTATTGGCTTCAAGCAGATTGGGCTGCGACGGGGCTATTACCAGCGTCACGGTGCGGGAGCCGTCGACGCGGTTTTGATGACGCTTCACCTCGCGCCCGATTTGGGCTAGCACCCAGCCCATGTCGATCACGCCTGCACCAGACAAGTCCATCTCGCAAAAAGTCTTCATCAAGTCTTTCGGCTGCCAGATGAATGTCTATGACAGTGAGCGCATGACGGAGCTGCTGGGGGCGCAGGGGTATAGCGCCGTAGAATCGGCAGAAGCTGCCGATCTGGTGATCCTCAATACATGTCACATTCGCGAAAAAGCTGTGGACAAGGTTTATTCCGAAGTCGGCAAGCTGCGCGAGATGAAACAGGAGCGCCAGCAAAACGGTGGCGACATGACCATCGCTGTTGCCGGTTGTGTGGCGCAAGCCGAGGGGCATGAAATCGTCCGCCGCGCCAAGGGAGTGGATCTGGTTTTCGGTCCCCAAACCTATCACCGCTTGCCTGCCCTGTTGCAACAGCGGGCGCTGACGCAAAAGCCTGTGGTGGAAACCGAATTTCCCAGTGACGACAAATTTGAAGGTTTGGGGGGTGCGAGCCACCGCAGGCCGCATGGCCATGGCGTCGCAGCCTTTGTCACCATTCAGGAGGGCTGTGACAAGTTCTGCAGTTTTTGTGTCGTGCCCTATACGCGGGGGGCGGAATTTTCCCGGCCTGTTTCGCAGGTTGTTGATGAGACGCAAAAACTGGTGACTGCGGGAGTGCGGGAAGTCACATTGCTCGGGCAGAATGTGAATGCCTATCGGGGTTCGGGCCTTTCAGGTGCACAGGCCACACTGGCGATTCTGATTGACGCGTTGTCGAAAATCGATGGACTTCATCGCATCCGCTACATGACAAGCCATCCCCGCGACATGGGAGATGACCTGATTGCGGCCCATGCGACAAATGCCAAATTGATGCCCTACCTGCATTTGCCGGTGCAGGCGGGCAGCGACCGTGTTCTGAAAGCCATGAACCGGGGTCATACGACGCAACATTATGTCGATCTCATCCAGCGCATTCGCAACGTGCGCCCGGACATTGCGATCTCTGGTGATTTCATCGTCGGATTTCCGGGTGAGAGCGACGCTGACTTTGAAGACACGTTGAATATTGTGCGCGGGGTTGGCTATGCGGCGGCCTATTCGTTCAAATATTCCGAGCGTCCCGGAACACCTGCGGCAGATCGCAAGGACCAGGTGCCGGAAGAGGTCAAGAACCAGAGACTATATCGCTTGCAGGCCTTGCTGACCGCTCAGATGCAAATGTTCAACACATCCTGCGTGGGGAAGGTGTTTCCAGTGCTGATCGAAAAACCAGGGCGACAGGCGGGGCAGATGATTGGTCGTTCGCCCTATTTGCAAAGCGTGCACCTGGATGCGCCAGGCAGCCTGGTGGGGCAGTTGGTGAACGTCAAGATACTGTCATCAGGCTCCAATAGTCTGGCAGGAGAGCTGGAAATTGCATGAATCTTGCCTTGTCGAAAAATTCAGCGCACACTCTTGTCGTCAGGACAGCTTGATCCCCTAGAGGAGAAACAGACCTTTGAATTCAATTGCCGGTGCTCTGTCCACGTCGCTGTCGCGCAGCAAGACCCATGCCGATGACCAAACCCTCACGCTTGCATTTGATGACAACAGGTTGCTCTCCGCGCTGTTTGGAGAACATGATGAAAACCTTGCCCTGATTGAACATCGTCTGGCCGTTGCCATCACACCACGGGGCAACCGGGTGGCCATTCGTGGTGCTGCCACGGCGGCAGAAGATGCCCGGGCCACATTGCTGGCGCTTTACACGCGGGCCAGCCGTGGACTGGAAATCACCAGAGGCGATGTCGATGGTGCCATCCGGATGATCCGGGCCAACCACGAATCAGCTGGCGATGCTGCATCGGTCAGAACCCGGCGCAAGGCAGTTTCAGCCCGCACACCCAACCAGAAACTTTATATCGAAGCCATCCGCCGCCATGAACTGGTGTTCGGCATTGGTCCTGCTGGTACAGGCAAAACCTATCTGGCCGTGGCCTGTGCCGCTGAAGCCTTGATGAATGGTGAAGTCGACCGGATCATCTTGTCCAGGCCAGCTGTTGAAGCCGGAGAACGCCTGGGCTTGTTGCCGGGCGACATGAAAGAAAAAGTCGATCCCTATTTGCGCCCCCTCTATGACGCACTCTATGACATGATGCCGCAAAGCCTGGTGGCCAAGGGTCTGGCCGAAAACCAGATTGAAATCGCGCCATTGGCCTTCATGCGCGGGCGCACCTTGGCCAATGCCTTTGTCATTCTCGATGAAGCCCAGAACACCACGCCGCAACAGATGAAAATGTTTTTGACCCGGCTTGGCGAGGGCAGCCGCATGGTGGTGACGGGCGATCCGACGCAGGTGGATTTGCCAACCAATATAACGTCAGGCCTGACCGATGCCTTGGGCATTCTGAAAGGTGTCAAAGGTATCGGACAGGTGCAATTCCTGGCGGCTGATATCGTGCGCCATGCCTTGGTTGGGCGGATTGTTACTGCCTATGAAAGTCAGTCGGCTTCGTCTTCACGGGCAGTTGCGAGCAAGGCTGCTGTCAAGCCCGCGAGATGACTATCTCGGTAACGGTGGAAACTGAGGGCTGGCATAGCTTCGGAGATATTGAGGCCTTGGTTGTGCGGGCCGTTGAAGCAGTACCAAATGTCAAAGCTTGCAGCATCGACGTGCTGCTGACCGATGACTCAGAAATCCGGCGACTGAACCTGGAATTTCGAAAGCAGGACAAGGCGACGAATGTCTTGTCATTTCCAGCCCCCAACATGCCGACACCCAAGGGCGAGGTTGCCCATCTCGGAGACATGGTGCTGGCCTATGAAACGGTTATGCATGAAGCGGCAGCGGCAGGGAAATCGGTTGACCATCACACGACCCATCTTGTGGTGCATGCAATGCTGCATCTTTTGGGCTATGATCATGAAACTGATGCGCAAGCAGAGACAATGGAACAACAGGAGCGGGACATTCTGGCAAGGCTTGGCATTGCCGATCCCTATTTGACATGAGCAACGAAAAAGTAACCGAGCCAAAGCGCGCGCCCACATTCATGAGTCGGCTGAAGCGCCGGCTGGCTGGCAGCAAGGATCTGCGCGAAAGCCTGGAAGGCGTGATCGAAAGTCACGCGGAAACCACCGGCGGCCCCGGCATGGCACCGGATGCCCGTTCCATGCTGGGCAATCTCCTGAACTTTCCTGATCTGCGGGTTGATGACCTGATGGTGCCGCGGGCCGACATCATTGGTGTTGAAGAAGGCGAAAGCCTGCGGGGATTGCTGGATCGCTTTACCGAGGCCAATCATTCCAGGCTGCCGGTTTACCGGGACAGTCTTGATGATGTGGTGGGCATGATTCATGTGAAGGATTTTCTGCGTTGGATGAACAGCAAGGGCCGCACCTCAAAATCCAAATCCGTGGCAGGTCTTTCGCTCTCGGCCAGTGAATTGTCCAGCACCATCAAGCAGCACCATGCGATCATGCGTGATGTGCTCTATGTGCCGCTGTCAATGCCGGCATCTGACTTGTTGTTTAAAATGAAAACGTCGCATGTGCATCTGGCCATTGTCGTGGATGAATATGGTGGCACCGATGGACTGGTTTCGTTTGAGGATATTGTGGAATCGATTGTCGGCGAAATATCCGATGAACACGACGATGAGGAAGCGGAAATCCTGATCAAGAAGCAGAATGACACAACCTATTTGGCAGATGGACGCATTGCCATTGCCACCGTGGAACAAATGTTTGACGTGGATTTGCTGCCTGACGACCAGGAAGACGAGGCTGACACATTGGGTGGCCTGATATTTGAAATGGGGGGCCGCGTGCCGGTGCGCGGTGAAGTGATTGCCCATGCCTCAGGCCTTGAGTTCGAAATTGCCGAAAGCGATTTGCGCCGGGTCAAAAAGGTGCGCATCCATGTGCGGAAACCTTCAACAGCAGAAATAAGTTCGGGCAGCGCGGACAGCGGTTGAGCTTTGGCTGCGGCTGGTTGAGCCAATCGCTTTTTTCATTCCCGTATTTGAGAAGGCAATTGCCCTGAATGAAAAAGAGTCCCCACGCATCCCCACCTCCGGCCACCTCCTCCCCGATGAAGAAACGGGTTGGGGGGGGGTGGTTGCCGTAACCCGCCAATACGATTGATAAAAGGGGGGGGGGTGGCCGGGGGGGGGGGTGGGTGGGGACTCTTTTTAATT
>JANONM010000569.1:0-3046 GCA_031420855.1 Hyphomicrobiales bacterium | reverse complement strand
TTCCAGCGCGGCACCAATCATCTTGTAAAACTTGCGGTTGGGTTGGTGCAGTATGAATCCAAATCGCATTCTGGGTTTGCGTGCAATGATTTTAGCCTGAATGGCGCGAACGCCATAATAGCCAATGCGCTCTGCCGCGTCCTTGACTTGTTGAACCGTATGACCTCTCACGGTGCTGTCACCAGCCAGCACGCGATTCACGGTTGAAACCGAAACACCAGCTTCCTGAGCCAAATCGCGAATAGTCGGTCGTGTCATTTTCAGATAACCTTGTGTCATTTGTCTCAATTGCGTGCTATAAAAGAGACAAAAAAGATAAAATTAAAATGTCTCACCGACTCATGTTGTATCTCTCGCTATCTCATGTCAATTCAAAACTACTATTCGCCCACGGGCACTCCCGCACGTGAGGCAAGAACCGTCGCCAAGACGCCAACCCGGAGGAAACGATATGAAATCCATGAAGAACATTTTGCTGGCCGCAGTCGCAGGTACGGCTTTTGCCTTGAGCGGCTTCGTCGCTCCAGCCTTGGCCGAAGGTGCCAAGATATTTGTGATCGGCGGCAAGCCAGACGATCCATTCTGGGGTATCGTGAAGCGCGGTGCTGAAGACGCCGGCAAGGTTGTCGAAGCCCAGGGCGGTTCGGTAACGTGGCTCGGCCCCCAGAATTATGACAACCTCGGCGTTGATGCTGCGGAATTGATCCTTCAGGCGATTGCCCAAGGTGCCACAGGTGTTGTTGGACCAGATTGGGTTCCAGATGCCATGGACCCGGCTTTCAAGGCTGTTGTTGATGCCGGCATTCCGCTGGTCATCTATAACGCTGGTGGTATCGCAGCTGCCGACCGTCTCGGCGCTTTGAACTATGTCGGCGCGGTTGATTATCTTGGCGGTGTCGCTGGTGGCGAATATCTTGCAAAGGCCGGTGCCAAGAAGGGTGTGTGCATTAACTCACTGCCTGGTGCCGCCAACATTGAAGACTATTGCAACGGCTTCAAGGAAGGCCTCGCAAAGCACGGTGCTACCTATGACGTGATCCCGCTGCCCGCAACGGCTGAAGGCAACGTGGCCGCTGTGTCGGAAGCCTTCAAAGCCTATCTGACGGCTCACCCAGACACGGACGCCGTTTTCACGACAGCCAATCTTGACGCCATCGGTGCCGCCCAAGGCATCGCTGCTGCTGGCCTCGAAGGCAAAGTGAAGCTGTGCGGCATCAACTTTGACGAAGGCATTCTGAACCAGATCAAGGAAGGCAAGCAGTCTTGCGCCGTTGACCAACAGGGTTATCAGCAGGGCTTCTACGCCGTGTCAATTCTCAACGGCTACATCAACTATGGCCTGACAATCGCCACGCGCGAAATCCTGACCGGTCCTGGTGTTGTCGATGCGAAAACCATTGACGCAACCATGGCCGGTGCCAAGCAAGGCACCCGCTAAATAATTCCTCCCTTAACTTGGACTGCTCGGCCCGTTCGCTCCTTGGGTCGGGCAGTCATTTTCCATCGCGTTGTTGGGAGTGCCCATGGCTGCACTATACAAAAAGCGGATATCTCTGGGGAGCCTGCTCCGTCGACCGGAAGCAGGAACTTTCATTGGCCTGATCATTGTCTACGCCATTTTCGCAATTTTGGGCGGCGGCAATTTTATTGGCCCCAAGGGGTTGTCGAGCTGGCTCAACATTGCAGCCGAAGTCGGCATCATCGCGTTGCCTGTGGGGCTGTTGATGATTGCGGGTTATCTCGATATTTCAGTTGGCTCCATCGTGCCCGCCTCAAGCCTCACCGTGGCGCTGATCGCCAACCACTTCGAATTGCCACTTCCCCTCGGCATTGCCGGAGGTCTCGGCGTTGGCCTTCTCATTGGATATATCAATGGCGTTTTGGTGACGCGAACAACCGTTCCTTCCCTCATCATTACCATCGGCACTATGTTCGGAACCATGGGCTTGGCGCTGGGCTTGACGGTGTTGATCAAGGGGTCCACCGGGGTTTTTCTTGTGGCTGATCCTTTTACGAAGGCACTTCTCGGCGAAGCCTTGGGCGGCATGTTCCGTGTTGGCATTTTTTGGTGGTTGGGCATCGCTGCCATATTCTATTTTCTTTTGCACATGAGCCCGTGGGGCAATGGCGTTTTCGCCTTGGGAGGGGACAAGGACAGCGCCAGGAATGCAGGCGTTCCAACGCGCAGACTTACAGTTCAGCTCTACATGTTGTCTGGCCTTGCTGCTGCATTTGTTGGTGTCATTCAAATCATTGCCAATAGCAATGCGCAGGTCGCAGCGGGCAGTGTCTTTATTTTCAATTCAATCATGTGCGTGGCCATCGGTGGTGTGGCGCTGACGGGTGGCGCGGGTTCAATCCTCGGCATTGTTTTGGGCACCATCATTTTTGCTGTTGTAACGCAAGGCGTCTTCTACTCCGGGCTTGATACAAATCTCGTTTCGGTCGTGATTGGCGCCATGTTCCTGCTTGCGGTGTTGTCGAATGACAGTTTCCGAAACTTTGCACAAAACTTGTCAGCAAAGGCGAAGTGAGGTTGGCAATGGAACTGATACATGGCTTTTTGAGACGTCCTGCTGCCGCAGCACTTTTGAGTCTGGTCGCCGCCGTCGCATTCTATGTGATAGTCGGGCGCGCTGACATTTTTGCGCTGGGCAGGGCCGCAAGTTGGCTGAATTTCGCCGCAAATCTGGGGATCGTGGCTTTGCCTGTTGGTCTTTTGATGATTGCTGGCGAAATCGATATTTCCTTCGGCGCAATGATTCCCGCAGGTGCCATCACGACAGCCCTCCTGTCAGGCCACTACGGACTGCCGATTGAAGTTGGCATGGCGGGCGCTTTGGGGCTTGGTGTTGTTGTCGGCTTGATCAATGGCCTTTTGACCACAAGTACGCGCGTCCCTTCGTTGCTGATCACGCTTGGAACCCTGACCATTATGCAGGGTGTTGTCCTGTGGGTTGCGATGCGCGTGGTGGGCAATGCCAGCATTCCCCTGAAAGCACCGGAGTGGTCCAAGTTTATTTTTGGTCATTTGATGTGGAACAGC
>JANONM010000568.1:0-3057 GCA_031420855.1 Hyphomicrobiales bacterium | reverse complement strand
GCAGGTGGTGCCAAGCAAACCTTCGCCCGTGATCTTGACGACGAAGTGCCGTTTTAAAACAGCTTCCCGCCATTGGGAACTGTTTGCGAAGGCCCGATCAACACAACCCCATCCTGTGCATCGGGAAATCCAAGGGTCAGCACTTCCGACATGAACGGACCAATCTGGCGCGGCGGAAAATTGATGACGGCGGCCACTTGCCGGCCGATGAGTGCTTGCGCTTCATAGTGTTTGGTAATCTGCGCCGAAGATTTTTTCACGCCAATTCCAGGGCCGAAATCGATGCGCAGTTTGAAGGCAGGTTTGCGGGCTTCCGGAAATGGCTCCACTGCAATGATGGTGCCGACGCGAATATCAACTTTCTCAAAATCCGCGAAGGTGATCGAGCCGCTCATCCCGCCAATTCCCTTGATCGCAATGCCGCAGCTTCCAGGGCTTTTTCCATCAGCGGCTTTAACCCGTCATCGGCCATCAACACTTGAAGCGCCGCATGAGTTGTACCTTTGGGCGAGGTCACATTTTGCCTGAGGGTTGCGGCTTCGATGCCAGTGATACGCATCAATTCGCCTGAGCCAGAAACTGTGGCGCGGGCCAGTTGCATGGCAAGATCAGCCGGCAAGCCCAGCTTTTCACCCGCTGCCGCCATACATTCCGTGAGATAAAACACATAGGCCGGACCAGAACCGGAAACCGCCGTCACTGCATCAATCTGCGCTTCAGTTTGCACCTGCACCACTTCGCCAATCGACAACAACAATTGTTCTGCGAGCGCAATCTGGGCCGGAGAAACATGAGGGTTGGGAACCATGGCGGTAATCCCCCGGCCAATGGCAGCAGGCGTATTCGGCATGGTGCGGATAATGGCAGCATCGGACCCAAAATGTTTTGCCAAAGCTGCAATGGTTTTTCCCGCGACGATTGAAAGCACCAGAGGTTTCGAATCTGCCAGCAGCGTGAGCGGTGATAAAACCTCGTCCATCACTTGCGGTTTCACCGCGACGAGAACCACTTCAACGTCGTGAAGCGTAGTCACATCGGGGTTATGCCTGATACCGCGCGACGCCAGCATGGCTTTGACTTCAGTGGGAGGAGACGGATCAAGTGCAACAATTTGCGCCGCAGGAACGCCAACCTTCAGCCAGCCCTCCAGCATGGCACCCCCCATCTTGCCAGCTCCCACCAGAACCAGCGTGCCCATTAGATTTATCGTCATGCGAATCCTTTTAGAGCGGCGGGCGGTCAATTGACTCAAAATACCATCCCAAATTCCGTCACCCCCGCGCAGGCGGGGGTCCCGCTAACGAGTTGTAAGAAAGCGGGATTCCCGCCTTCGCGGGAATGACGGGTTTGGGTTGAGAGTGATTTCATTTGGCCATCCGATGCTCTAGGGGAAGACTGTCACGCCTCGCCTTGCGTATCAAGCAGGGCATTCTCGATGGCCTTTTCAGCACTCTGGCCAGCCCAGATGACAAACTGGATGGCGGGATAATAGCGTTGGCAATTGTCGAGGCCACTGCGGATCATGCTGTCGCATTGCGCATCATTGGCTTCGGCACCGCCTGCCAAACTCAAATTGTCGCGGAACAGGATTGTTCCACCCTGGGCCCAGAAATCAAAATGCCCTTGCATCAATCGGGTGTTGACCAAACAAATCAGCCGCATGACTTCGGTTTGCCGCGCTTCAGGCACTTTCAAGTCAAGGGCGCAAACGGTTTGCAGGGACTCGAGATCATCGCGCCAGGACAGCGAAAGTGTGAGATCACACCAGCCGCCCGCCACCGACATCACAACTTCATCTTCGCTGGTCCGGTCCAGCGGCCAACGGCGGCTTTCAGCCAAACGTTCCACCCGGTCGAGAGGGTTCGGTGTGTCGTAGAAATTTTCGGCAGCAAAAGCCATGTCATCCTCCGCCGATGCAAGAATCAAATCATCGGCAGCTGCAACTTGCCATGCGCGAGTCAGAGGCAGCAACGCCGCCTGTGTTTCCTCCACATCTATTTGATGGTTTTGAACAGGGGTGAATCAATTTGCCGCAGGTTTAAGGGACATTTCAAGTGCCGCGATGCGCTTTTCCAGCGCCTCATTTTCCAACCTTGCCTTTTCGGCCATGGCGCGCACCACTTCAAATTCTTCGCGCTTCACCATATCCAAATTGTTCAAAACGCGCTCAACCTGGGCCTGCACCAGTGTGTCCACTTCCTTGCGCACACCTTGGGCAGCGCCCGCTGCATTGGTCATCAACTTGGCAATTTCATCGAAGAAACGTGAAGATGTGGCGTTCATGGCGATATCCTTTTTGATAGCCCTCAAGTATGGATTTGCGGTGAGAATTACAAGTCCCAACAAAGCCGCAAGAACAGGATTTGACCACATCCGGCAAAAACCTCTAACAGCATGCCATGAATTTAGCCGTCATCGCCTTTCCGAATCTCAGCCCCATTGTCTTTGAATGGGGACCGCTGGTCGTGCGCTGGTATGCCCTGGCCTATGTGGCGGGTCTGCTGTTTGCGGCCTGGTACATCAAGCGGCTGGTGTCAACGCCCAGGCTCTGGGGCGCCAATCGCGCCACGTTGACGGTTTCCCAGGTCGATGATCTGTTTCTTTGGTTCATGTTGGGCGTTATCGGCGGCGGCCGCTTGGGCTATGTGCTGTTTTACAAGCCACTACATTACTTCGCCAACCCGCTTGAGATATTCAAGACCTGGGATGGTGGCATGTCTTTCCACGGTGGATTTCTCGGCGTTGTTTTGGCCTGTCTGATTTATGGCCGACGCCACGGCATGGGTCTTGATCGGCTGCTTGACTTGGGTGCCGCCGCAACACCAGTCGGACTGGGGCTGGGACGCGTTGCCAACTTCATCAATGCCGAGCTGTGGGGCAGGGTTAGTGACATGCCGTGGGCGGTGATGTTTCCGGGTGACAATTTTGGCCGCCACCCCAGCCAGCTTTATGAAGCGCTGCTTGAAGGCTTGTTGTTGTTTCTGGTCATCCGGCTTGCAACCCACCGCTGGGGTGCCTTGAAACATCCCGGTCGCGCATCCGGCCTTTATGCCCTGA
>JANONM010000567.1:0-7044 GCA_031420855.1 Hyphomicrobiales bacterium | reverse complement strand
TGTTTCCTTTCCGATTCCGGAAGTGGTTGCTGGCATCAATGCCTTCATGCTTGGTGCACAGTCGGTCAATCCCGATTTCAAGGTGAAGATCGTCTGGGCCAATACCTGGTTTGATCCGGCCAAGGAAGCAGATGCAGCCAAAGTGTTGCTCTCACAAGGTGCCGACATCACGGTGCAACACACGGACTCCGCCGCTCCGTTGCAAACCGCAGAAGCCGCCGGTGCCTTTGGTTTTGGCCAAGCTTCTGACCAGATCAAGTTTGCCCCCAAGGCACAACTGACAGCGATTGTTGACAACTGGGCTCCCTATTACATCCGCCGTGTCGGTGATGTTTTGAACGGCACCTGGAAATCCCAGCAGAGCTGGGATGGCATGGCTGAAGGAACAGTCTCCATGGCCCCCTATACCAACATGCCTGAAGATGTGGCCAAGATGGCAATGGAAACTGCCGCTGCCATCAAGGCGGGAACGCTCGATCCCTTTAAAGGTCCAGTTACCAAGCAGGATGGCACAGTTGTCGACAAGGTCGATGCCGGCATGATCCTTGGCATGAACTGGTATGTGAAAGGCGTTGACGATACATTGCCGCAATAAGTTTGGGCCACAATAAGCCCTGCGCATAAGCGAATGCCGGGTATCACAATACCCGGCATTTTTTTGGAATGATTGATGTGCTGCACTCCCTAATTTTGGCCCTTATCCCCGATCCCTATATTCTTGACTGGCTGAATTTGCTATTCCGCTGGGGGCATATGATTGCCGGCATCGCCTGGATTGGCACATCATTCTATTTTGTGGCGCTGGATTTTTCACTGCGCAGCCGTGAAGGCTTACCAGAAGGCGTGCGCGGTGAGGCGTGGGAAGTGCATGGCGGCGGTTTTTACCATGTTCAGAAATATCTCTCGGCACCGCCCTCCCTGCCGGACCATCTGACATGGTTCAAATGGGAGGCCTATCTCACCTGGGTCACCGGGTTCTGCCTTTTAGTGGTGCAATACTATCTGGCCGCTGACAGTTTTCTGATTGATCCGGCTGTGATGGTATTGACGCCGTGGCAAGCGGTGGGGATTTCACTGGCTGCCATCGTGTTGGGTTGGTTCGCCTATGATGTGATGTGCCGCAGCTTGGCGATCAAACACCCGACGATCCTGATGGTACTCATGTTGTTATTGATCATGCTGGCAGCCTTCGGTTTCACCCATGTGTTTTCCGGCCGCGGTGCCTTCATCCATGTCGGCGTGTTCATCGGCACCTTGATGGCGGCCAATGTGTTTGCGGTGATCATTCCGAACCAGCGGAAAATTGTGGCTGCCTTGTTGCGCGGCGAGACACCTGATCCACGTTATGGTGCCATTGGCAAACAACGCTCACTCCATAACACCTATCTGACATTGCCTGTTCTGCTGATGATGGTGTCCAATCACTATGCCTTCCTGACGGGCCACCCCCAGAGCTGGATGCTGATAGGACTGATCATTCTGGCAGGTGCTGCACTCCGACATTATCTCCTGCGCACGGAAGTGGGTGATGAGCAGGCTGAACTGGCTTGGCTGTTGCCCGTCATCGCAGGGGCGCTTGTTGTGGCCATGATCCTTGCTGCGCCGCGTGACATTCCGGTTTATCAGGGCGAGGTTACAGATGCAGACATGATGGCCATCACGCAAAAACACTGCGTGTCCTGCCACGCCCTGAAACCGTCCAATCGGCAATTCAAGGCAGCCCCCAAGAATGTCATGTTGGAAAACCTCGATGACATGAAACAGCACAAACAACGCATCATCACGCAAGCCGTTGTTGGTCGCGCCATGCCCATGGGCAACAAAACAGGCATGACGGCGGAGGATCGCGCCAGGCTGGGGGCGTGGTTGTTGAAGCCATGATGACACTGGACCAGATCAACGCCTTGTCACCTGCAGAATTTGCGACAGCATTTTGTGACGTGGCAGAACACTCGCCATGGGTGGCTGAAAGGGCCGCTGAAATGAGACCGTTCACGACGCGGGATGAGTTGGTTGGCGGCTTTGTCCGGGCCATGCTGTCTGCAGATTCAATCGCCCAACTTGCGCTGCTGCGCGAGCACCCTGACCTTGCGGGCAAGGCCAAGTTGACCGATGATTCAAAGCACGAACAGGCTGGAGCGGGACTTGATCGACTGACGCCGGAGGAGTTCGCACGTTTCACAGTATTGAACACAAGATACAAAAACCGTTTTGGATTTCCGTTCATTTTTGCTGTGCGCGGGGCGACCAAACAGCAGGTCATCGCAAGCTTTGAATCACGCGTTGACAACAGCAGCGCGCAGGAATTTGCAACAGCCTTGCAGCATGTCGCGCAGATACTCCGGTTTCGGCTGGAAGACAGGGTGTCGCCTTGAACAAGAGGTTGATCCGGGGACAACTCGTCAGTTTCACGGATGAAACGGTGATCCATCATGAGACTGGAGCCGTGGTGATCGACGCTGCCGGAAAGATTCAATTCGCCGGAGATGCCAGCCAGCTTTCAGCTCCCGACAAATTGTTGCCTTGCCATAACCATGGTCAAAAGCTTTTGCTGCCAGGGTTCATTGATCCGCATATTCATTTCCCGCAATACCGTATGCTGGCGGCTCCCGGCGTTGATCTGCTGGATTGGCTCCGGCGCTTTACCTTTCCTGAGGAAAGCCGCTACGGCGATGCAGCCCATGCCGAAAAGGCAGCAGAGATTTTTCTGGATCGTTTGCTGCGCCATGGCACAACGTCGGCGCTGGCATTTTGTTCCGTACACAGAACATGTGCCGATGTTCTGTTTGCGGCGGCGGAAAAGCGTGGCATGGCGCTGGCCACCGGCAAAACACTGATGGACCGCAATGCCATTCCTGAAGTGCAGGATGATCCAGAGTCGGCGGCAAGGGATTCAAAGTGGCTTTACGAGAGGTGGCACAACAAGGGCAGACTTCGCCATGTTGTTTCGCCGCGCTTTGCCATCACCTCTTCAGACGCACAGCTCAAAGTGGCTGGTGAGCTTTTGCAAGGACTGAAGGGATCGCTGATGCAAACCCATCTTTCGGAAAGTCCCGGCGAAATTGCCATGGTCAAGAAATTGTTTCCGAAGGCGAGGGATTATACGGACGTCTATGATCAGGTCGGACTACTGGGGCCGCAGAGCCTGTTTGCCCACGGTATTCATTTGAGCGAGAGGGAATGCGCCAGGCTTTCCGAAACCGGTTCCTCCATCATCCATTGCCCCACCTCAAATCTTTTTCTCGGTTCGGGGCTGATGTCGATGGCGAAACTGCGTGAGAACGCCCGACCAATCAATCTCGGTCTTGCCACTGATATCGGCGGTGGCACGAGCTATTCCCTGCTGCGCACCATGGCTGAAGCTTACAAGGTGCAGATGCTTTTGGGATATAAACCCAGTGCTGTTGAATTGTTCCGAATGTCGACACTGGGCAATGCGAAACGACTTCACATGCAAGATGAGATTGGCAGTCTTGAAACCACAAAATATGCCGATCTGATTGTGCTTGATCCGTTGGCCACACCAGAGTTATCGGCCCGGCATGACTTGTCCGAAAGCCTTGAAGACATGTTGTTTGCCCTGATGATGCTTGGGGATGAGCGGGCTGTTGCGGCGACTTACGTCGCGGGCCAAAAAATGTTTGGCGGAGAGCAGGCATGAAACACCGCGACATCATGCGGGCGATGTTTGATGCAGCGGTGGCGGCCGCGCTGCCTGCGGTGAGTGTGCCACGTTTCATGCCAAAGCCACCGAAAGGCCGCACCATCGTGGTTGGTGCAGGCAAAGCTTCGGCTGCCATGGCAAAAACTTTCGAGGATCATTGGCCTCATCCGCTCGAAGGGCTGGTGGTCACGCGCTACGGCCATGGCGTTGCCTGTGAGAGGATCAGAATCGTCGAGGCCGCCCATCCCGTGCCCGATGACAAGGGTTGGCAGGCGGCAAAGGACATTCTGTCGATGGTCAAGGGATTGACAGCAGATGATCTCGTCGTCGCTTTGATTTCTGGTGGTGGTTCGGCGCTTCTCAGCTTGCCTGCTGATGGAATTACGGTGGAAGACAAGCGGGCGGTCAATCGGGCCCTGTTGGCCTCAGGTGCCGCCATACAGGACATGAATTGCGTGCGAAAGCATCTCTCTCGCATCAAGGGCGGAAGGCTTGCCGCCGCAGCCTTTCCTGCTGGGGTGGTGAGTCTGGTGATCTCGGATGTGCCGGGAGATGATTTGTCTGCTGTAGCCTCCGGTCCGACGGTGGCTGATCCCACCAGCTTTGCCGATGCGCTGGCGATTTTGAAAACCTATGAAATAATTGTGCCACCGCGTGTGTTGGCGCATCTTGAAGCCGCACAAGATGAAACACCAAAACCGGGCGATTCCCGACTGGCCCATGCCACAACACATTTGATTGGCTCGCCGCAATCGTCGTTGCTGGCAGCGGCTGATGTTGCCCGCAAGCACGGTTATGCGCCGATGATCCTGGGTGACAGTCTGGAAGGTGAGGCGCGGGAACTCGGCATCATGATGGCGGGCATGGCCTTGCAGGTGCAGCGATTCGGCCAACCCCTGGCTGGGCCTTGTGCGCTGATCTCCGGTGGCGAGGCAACAGTGACGGTCCGGGGAAATGGCATCGGTGGGCGCAATGTGGAGTTCCTGTTGTCGCTTGTCCGCAAACTTTCGGGGACCGCCGGCATTCATGCACTTGCGGCTGATACGGATGGCATTGACGGCGGTGCTGAAGTTGCAGGTGCCATGATCGGGCCAGACAGTTTGCAGCGCTCCCGCAGACTTGGGCTTGATGCGGCTGCGATGCTGGCCAACAACGATGCCCACAGTTTTTTCCAGCGTTTGGGCGATCAACTCATCACGGGTCCCACACTGACCAATGTCAATGATTTCCGCGTCATCCTCGTCGACCCCACTTGACTACAAACCGCTGGCCATCTTTGCACCATGTTTACAGGTGACATAGCCTGCGGGATTGCGCGCCCGCAGCTGTTCATCCAGCCATAAACCTATGGTCAAGGATTGCACCCTAGAACGGCTGCCTGGATGGAGTTGTAAATGGGATTGTTCGGCGGGCGCAAGCAGACCAAGGGCAAGGGGCGTGGCAGCTCCCGCCGGGAACCTGCGCTTTTTGAAGATGAACGGCCGCACAATGCAAGGCAAGCCGACAGGACGAAACCCAAACGCCGGGGCTTTTTTCGTTGGATGTTATCGCTGTTCTGGGCGCTGCTGTTTTGGAGTGGTGTTGCGGCAGCTACGGCTTTTGGATTGGTGTGGTTTACGCTTTCACAAAACGGCCTGTTCAAAATCCCTGAACGGGAACCCGGTATCTTGCTGCTGGCCAGTGATGGCAGTGAAATCGCCGAGCAAGGCACGTTCTTTGGCGATGCTGTCAACATGGCTGAGCTGCCTGACTATGTTTCGAAAGCCATCATCGCAATCGAGGATCGGCGTTTCTATGGGCATTATGGTGTGGATCCCATCGGCCTGGCTCGGGCGATGACGCGCAACGCCATGCAGGGCCGCATGCGGGAGGGTGGCTCGACCCTGACACAACAATTGGCAAAGAACCTGTTTTTGTCGCCAGAACGCACGATCACCCGCAAGGCCCAGGAAATGGTTTTTGCCATCTGGCTGGAAACCAAGTTCAGCAAGGACGAGATTCTCCAGCTCTATCTCAACCGTGTGTATTTCGGTGGGGGTGCCAATGGCATCGACAAGGCGGCACGAACTTTCTATGGCAAGTCAGCCTATGAACTTTCCTTGATGGAAGCCGCCACCCTTGCCGGACTGCTGAAAGCGCCGACAACCTATAACCCGTCGCGCAATCCTCAGGATGCAAGAGCCCGGGCCAAGCTGGTGCTCATCAGCATGGTGAACGAGGGTTACATCGACGGAACTGATGCCAAGCAAGCCCTCGAAAGCAACAGCCGGGCAGCCAGTTCAGATTATACACCTGCCACGCAATATGCCGTGGACTGGATCATCGGCCAGCTGCCGCTGCTGGTGAAAGACAACCGGGCCTCGCTGATCATTGAGACCACACTTGATCCGAAGTTGCAGGTCAATGCCGAGCGTTCGCTGCGCAAGCGCTTGGCTGACAATGGCAAAAAGCTGGGCGTGGCCCAAGGTGCGCTTGTCAGCATGGATGGCACAGGCGCCATCAAGGCACTGGTGGGTGGTCGTTCCTACAAACGCAGCCAATTCAACCGGGCGACGAAGGCCAAACGCCAGCCTGGTTCGGCCTTCAAGGCTTTCGTCTACCTCGCTGCCTTGGAAAATGGCTATCGGGCGGATTCGGTGGAAGTTGATGAACCTGTCAAAATCGGCAATTGGAGTCCTGAGAACTACAAGCGGAAATATCTGGGCAATGTCACGCTGGCGCAAGCCTATGCGCTTTCACTCAACACCGTGGCCGCCAAGCTGACCCAGGCTGTCACGCCCAAAACCGTGGCGCGGGTGGCGCGGCGATTGGGCATTGTTTCGCCCTTGGGCAGTGATGCGACGATTGCGCTTGGCACCTCTGAAGTGACGCTGCTGGAAATGACAACGGCCTTTGCGCCGTTTGCCAATGGCGGGTCTTCGGTGGAACCCTTTATCGTCAAGCGCATTCTCAATCGCGACGGGCAGGTGTTGTATCAACGATTGGGTTCGGGATTGGGTCAGGTCATTGGTGACAGTGAACTTGGCCAGATGAATGCCATGATGCGCCAGGTGATGGTTTCAGGCACGGGTCAGAAAGCCCGCTTTGACGGCATGGACATGGGCGGCAAAACCGGAACATCGCAGGATTACCGGGATGCCTGGTTCATAGGTTACACGCCCTATCTGATCACCGGTGTGTGGATGGGCAATGATGACAACACGCCAACCAAAAAAGTGACCGGTGGTTCATTGCCGGCTTTGGTGTGGAATGACGTGATGAAAGCCGGTCACAAGGCATTGGCGACGCGTCAATTGCCCGGTGCAAATGATTTCACCGCACCAGAAATTGTCTTGGCAGGAGCCGATGCGGTGCGCGAAGCCGACCCCGTGGTTGAACAG
>JANONM010000566.1:0-14842 GCA_031420855.1 Hyphomicrobiales bacterium | reverse complement strand
ATCGGGCAATATTTGCAGCCCTCGCGCAAACATGCGGCGATCGACCGGTTTGTGACACCTGATGAATTCAAGTCATATGAAACCATTGCCTATGCCAAAGGTTTTCTGATGGTTTCGTCTTCGCCCCTGACGCGTTCTTCTCACCATGCAGGCGAGGATTTTGCCAGGCTCAAGGCTGCAAGGGACGGAGCATCAGCCTGATGCCGCATTTTTCAACGACGAGGCGGGTAGCTGTGCCTGCCGACCTGGCCTATCTGGTGGCTGCTGATGTGGATGCCTACAAGGAATTTTTGCCGTTGCTGCAGCGTTCACAGGTGCGTGGTGAAAAACGCATTGAAAATGGGGTTGAAGTTTTTGATTCGGAACTGATCGTTGCCTATGACAAGTTGGGCTTGCGTGAAGTTTTTGTCAGCCGGGTAACCTGTGACGCAGTGAGGCGGGAAGTCAAAGCCACATCATCGGAAGGCGCGTTTCGCTCCATGCAAACAGTTTGGGCGATCAAAGCCGCAGGGCCAAACTCCGATGTTACAGTGACCATCGATTATGCCCTCAAAAACCCATTGCTGCAAATCGCCGTCGCAGGTGTCATGGGCATGGCTGTGGAAAAAATCATGGCGGCATTTGAGCAGAGATCCAGAAATTTAGCAGCGGCGATGGTTCAGCCGCAAGCTTGAGCAATCATTGCCAAAGCTTGTTTGACGGCTTCCCTGCGGATGGCCGCACGCCCCAGATCACCGAAACGATGTTCGACATACAGCGTGTCATGATGGGTGGCACAGGCAAAATGTACCAGTCCGACGGGCTTCAATTTTGACCCACCACCGGGACCGGCAATGCCGGTAATCGCAACGGCAACCTGGGCTTTTGAATGGGCCAAGGCCCCTTTGGCCATCATGCCAGCGACAATTGCACTCACGGCTCCGTGGCTTTCGATGACGCTTGCCGGCACGCCCAACATCTCGGTTTTGGCCATATTTGAATAGGTGACGAAACCGCGGTCAAATACATCTGACGATCCGGCAATATCCGTGATGGCGGCGGCAACCAGGCCGCCTGTGCAACTTTCAGCCGTGGCCAAGCGCCAAGCTTTGGCGCGCAATAGGGCAATGATTTGTTCGGCGTTCATAAGGGCAGGCGCACGGTGACAACGGCGGCGGCAGACATGCCTTCTTTGCGGCCAATTGCGCCCATGCCTTCTGTGGTGGTTGCCTTGATGCCAACGCGATCCGCCGTGACACCCAGCAAGTTTTGCAGGTTCAGTTTCATGGCATCGACATGAGGGCCGATGCGCGGTGCTTCGGCCAGAATCGTAATATCGACATGGGCCACAATGCCGCCGCGCGCCCGCAACAGCTGCATGGCTTTTTGCACAAAAATGGCGGAAGGTGCGCCCTTCCATTGCTTGTCAGTTGGCGGGAAATGCTGGCCAATGTCGCGCTCGCCGATACTGCCAAGTATGGCGTCGGTGACCGCATGAAGTGCCACGTCGGCATCCGAGTGACCTTTCAGTTTGTGGGTGTGCGGGATTTTTACACCACACAAGGTCACGCCATCTCCTTTTTCAAAAATGTGATAGTCGATGCCATGGCCGGTTCGCACGTCGGGGCGCTGTTCGAGCAATCGATTGCGGTTTTCCCGGTCAGCTTCTTGAATGTCGTGTTGTGTTGTAAGTTTTCGGTTGCGTTGTTCACCCGCAATGATCTGCACTTTCAATCCGGCATATTCTGCCACTGCTGCATCATCGGTAAAACTGGTCTGGCCGGCGGCATGGGCTTTCTGGTGGGCCTGCAGAATGCTGTTATAATGGAAACCTTGTGGTGTTTGGACAAACCATAGCGCGGCCCGATCGACGGTGCGTTCAATGATGCCACTGGGGGCAAATTTCATCGTGTCAGCGACGGGAAGGCCGGGGATCACAGCGTCGGCGTGATCCAGTTCGGTGATGACGTTGGTGATCAATTCAGTTGACAGGAAAGGACGTGCTGCATCGTGAATCAATATCTTCTGCGGGTTTTTGACTTGGCAGGCTTCAATCCCGGCGCGGCATGAGTCCTGCCTGGTACCGCCGCCGGACACTGGCGCTGCCAACGCAAGACCTTGGGTTGCCCGTGCGAAAAGTTCTTCGTGGCCCAGACCAATGACCGTTTGCACATGGTCGATGAGCGGATGGTTGAGGAAAGTCTCAAGTGTCAGACGAATGACGGGTTTGTCACCCACAAGCTGATATTGCTTCGGCAAGCTGCCGCCCGCGCGAATGCCGCTTCCGCCTGCAACAATGACTGCAACTACTGACATGGACGTTCCTTAACTGAACATAATGAGGTTGAGAATGCCGCAGGTGCAATATTCCAGTTGACGGGAGACCCATCAGGTATAGACTGCTCAATAATTATTCATGATGGAATTGTGCCTATTTTATGAGCGTTCAGATTGGAAGCATCTCCACAGCCAACCGGGTTTTTCTTGCTCCCATGTCGGGCGTGACAGACGAAGCGTTCCGGTTGATTGCCCATGCCCACGGGGCTGGCCTTGTGGTGTCTGAAATGGTGGCCAGCGAAGAACTGGTGCGTGAACGGCCCGATATGGTGCGCCGCACAAGGGGCGGCAAGCGCTTATCACCATTTGTCATTCAGTTGGCAGGCCGTGAAGCCCACTGGATGGCAGAGGGCGCAAAGCTGGCGCAAGACATGGGTGCTGATATCATTGACATCAATATGGGCTGTCCAGCCCGGCAGGTGACCGGTGGATTGTCCGGCTCGGCGCTGATGCGCGATCCTGACCATGCGTTGACCCTCATTGAAGCCACGGTTGGTGCCACGCAAGTTCCTGTGACAGTAAAAATGCGGTTGGGGTGGGATGCACAACAAATGAATGCGCCTGATCTGGCCAAGCGGGCTGAAAGTGCTGGCGCCCAAATGATTACCGTGCATGGCCGGACCCGCTGCCAATTCTACACCGGCAAGGCAGATTGGCAGGCCATTCGTGCTGTGCGCGATGCCATTGCAATTCCGCTGGTTGCCAATGGCGATGGTGTTTCAGCCGACGATGCGAAAGTGATGATGCACGTGTCGGGAGCGGATGCCGTGATGCTGGGTCGGGCGACTTATGGCAGACCATGGTGGCCCGGTGCTGTGGCAGAGGCCTTGCAACCCGGCAGCGGAAAACCGCCCCCTTCACTCGAACAAGAACGCGACATGGCGCTCTGGCATCAGCAGGAAACGCTTTCGCTCTATGGCCATGAGTTGGGAAACAAGACTTTCCGCAAACATTTAGGCTGGCTTTTCGAGCGGTTGCGGGAACGCAATCTGTTGAGCGTCGAACACTTGCGAATGCTGCGGAGCAGTTTGCTGCCCAGCAAAGACAATCGAGCCATCGCCTCCGGTATCAAGGCGGTGTTTGCGCCATTGTTGAATGAACAAAAAGTGCGGAGCGCTTGATGGACCTTACGATTACAGGGTTGCCAGCAGCTCAGGCGGTGTTTGATGCCATGCCAAATCCGTTGCTCGTGCTTGATGGCAACAACAAGGTCTGCATGGCCAATGCCTCTGCAGAAGATTTCTTCCAGGCAGGTGCGCAAGTGCTCAAGCGACTCTTGCTCTCAGAACTTGTGCCATTCGCCAGTCCGGTTTTACAATCGGTGCAACAGGTGCGCGACGTTGGTTCTGTGGTGAACGAATATGGAGTAGGCGTGGGAACACCGCGTCTGGGGGGCGAGCGCATCGTTGATTTGCAGACAGCACCTTTGGGCGATGATCCGCAATTCGTGATGATCATGTTGTTGCGCCGTTCCATGGCGCAAAAACTGGGGCAGCAATTGATGCATCAAGGTGCGGCGCGTTCTGTATCAGGCATGGCCGCGATGATGGCCCATGAGATCAAAAATCCCTTGGCGGGCATTCGCGGCGCGGCGCAATTGCTGGAGCCCGGCTTGTCTGATGCAGACCGCGGGTTGGCCCGTTTGATTTGTGATGAAACAGAACGCATCCGCAAACTGGTTGACCAGATGGAAGTTTTTTCTGACGAAAGGCCGCTGGACCGCAAGCCTGTGAACATTCATGTGGTTCTCGACCGCGTGAAAAGCCTCGTCGCCGCCGAGGCTGGTTCAGTCGTGGAAATCGGCGAGGAATATGATCCGTCATTGCCTTCGGTTTATGGAAATTCTGATCAACTGGTGCAGGTCTACCTCAACCTGGCCCGCAATGCGCTTGATGCTGTTTCACATTTGCAGGGGCAGCGGGAGATTGTTTTTTCAACCGCCTTCAAACCCGGCATGAAACTGCAAGTGGCTGGATCAACCGAACGGGTGTCCTTGCCTTTGGAAATTTGCGTTCATGACAACGGTCCTGGTGTGCCAGAGGACCTTTTGCCCCACATATTTGATCCTTTTGTCACCACCAAGCCACAAGGCAAGGGGCTGGGATTGGCGCTGGTTGCCAAGGTCGTACGTGATCATGGCGGCACTGTTGAATGCCAGCTGCGCAAGCGCGGTACAACGTTTCGCACCTTGTTGCCCATGATCAAACCAGATGAAGAAATTCGCAATCTGCCCCCTGCAAAAATCTACAACAAGGAATCCTGATTTATGAACGCTCGCACTGTTCTGATTGCCGATGATGACAGCGCAATCCGCACTGTTCTAACGCAGGCCCTGACTCGCGCTGGATTTAATGTAAGGGCCACCGGCATGGCGTCGGCACTTTGGCGCTGGGTGGCTGACGGTGAAGGTGATGTCGTTGTCACTGACGTTGTGTTGCCCGATGAAAATGCCTTTGATGTCTTGCCGCGCATGAAGAAATTGCGACCGCTGTTGCCCATCATCGTCATGAGTGCGCAAAACACCATCATGACTGCCATTCGTTCGGCCGAACTTGGTGCCTATGATTATTTGCCAAAACCTTTTGATCTTGCGGCATTGGTACAAACCGTGACACGGGCCCTGGATCAGGCGGCAAAGCCGGTGCGACCCAAGGCTGAACAACAGGGTGAAGTGCTGCCGATCATTGGCCGATCCGCCGCCATGCAGGATATTTATCGGATCATTGCAAGGCTTACCCAAACTGATCTGACGGTGACCATTGTTGGTGAAAGCGGCACCGGCAAGGAACTGGTGGCACGGGCGCTGCATGATTTCAGCCGCCGTCGCAAAGGTGCGTTCGTGGCGATCAACATGGCCGCCATTCCCAAAGACCTGATCGAGTCCGAGTTGTTCGGCCATGAAAAGGGATCGTTCACCGGTGCCTCAGGGCGCATGTCGGGTCGCTTTGAACAGGCGGAAGGCGGCACGCTTTTCCTTGATGAAATTGGTGACATGCCGATGGAGGCCCAAACCCGCTTGCTGCGCGTTCTCCAACAAGGAGAATATACAACAGTGGGCGGCACGACGCCGATCAAGAGCAATGTGCGCATCATCGCCGCCACCCACCGCGACTTGCGCCAGTTGATCGGGCAGGGCTTGTTCCGCGAAGACCTGTTTTTCCGATTGAATGTTGTTCCCCTGCGCTTGCCGCCGTTGCGGGAGCGCATCGAAGACATTCCTGATCTGGTTCGGCATTTCCAGGACAGGGCAGGATCAGAAGGCTTGCCGCGCAAGGAGTTTTCGCCAGAAGCCTTGACCGCCCTTACGACCTATCGCTGGCCTGGCAATGTGCGTGAACTTGAAAATCTGGTGAAGCGACTATTGGCCATGGAGGTTGAGGATGTCATTCCGCCGAGTGCGGTTTTGCGGGAATTTGCTACCGTGGCACCTGCCAGCAGCAAGGACTGGATCAATGACGCTGAAGCTTCAGTTGCGGAATTCATGGAGGCAAACCTCGCCCGCTATTTCGGCAGTTTTGGTTCGGCATTGCCGCCTGCCGGACTTTACGAACGCATGTTGGCAGAAATTGAACCACCGCTGTTGCGGGCGGCGCTGGTTGCGACTCACGGAAATCAAATCAAGGCGGCGGATTTGTTGGGCATCAATCGAAATACCTTGCGCAGCAAGCTCCGGGAACGAAAAATCATTCCAATTCGGGGTGTTGGCTAGGTTTACCAAGATTTTGCATCAACAATCATTGTTGGTATTGGGTTTGGGGTAGTTGCGGGTGTCGCAGATTTGCCACATTTACTGTTGAGTTCTTGCAACAGCTTGCGCCATGGTGATTGGCGCGCAGGGACAGAGACAAGACGTGCAGTGATGTTGAAAGCGACTGATCGCCAGATTTATCAACGATTGCAGGGGCTGCCCGGATGGTTGGCATTTGCCTTGGTGGTGCTTGGGCTGCTGCTGGGGCTCGTCACTTTCATGACCGTGGCCGGGTTGACGCCGATCAAACTGACCGAGGATATTTTCCGGCGACTTTTGATATTGAACGGTGTGTTTGCTCTGTTGATGTTGCTGATTGTCATTGTTCCGGTCATCCAGTTGTTTCTGGCGCGGCGCAAGGGGACAGCGGGTGCCGGCCTGCATATCCGGCTCATCTCGCTGTTCAGTGTGGTTGCGGTTGTGCCGGCCTTGCTGGTGGCATTGTTTGCGGTGTTGACATTCAACCGGGCGCTCGATGCAGGTTTTTCTGACACGACACGTTCCATCGTTAATACGGCTGCCAATGTGGCTGAAGCCTATTTGCAAAATGCTGCGGAAGCGACCCGCATTGATCTGGCAAATATTTCAGCGGACCTGGCCCAGCAGACCACGCTTTACCGGGAAGATCGGCCTGCCTTTGTCAGCCGCGTGGCCCGGCATGCGGATTTGCGAAATTTGGCGGCGGTATTTGTGTTCAACGCGGAGAATAAAAGCATTGATGCCAATGTCGTTGCCAACCAGAGTATCAAGTTCGTCGCACCCACCGAAGAAATGATGAAAAAAGCCACAGCTGGAGAAGCGGTTGTTGTGGCTCCCGGAAAAGATGACAACATCGTTCGCGCCCTTGTCAAAATCCAGAATTACCGGAGCCAGTATCTCTATATCTATCGCATTATTTCTCCCGTGGTGCTGGATCAACTTGTGAAAACCCGCGAGGCCAAGCGGCAATATGATGAAATGCTCAAATATCGCTTGGGCTACCAGTTGACCTATGCCTCGGCATTTGGATTGCTGGCACTGGTATTTTTGCTGGCATCCATCTGGATGGGACTGCGGTTTTCAGATCGTCTGGTGGAACCGCTGGTGCGTTTGCTGGCAGCAGCTCGGCGCGTTGCCCAAGGTGATTTCAATGCCAAGGTTGTAACGCTGCAAGGTCCTGGCGATTTGGTCAGGTTGTCGCAAACCTTCAACATGATGACGGATCAGGTGCGCTTGCACCGTGACCAGCTTGTTCACACCAATGAACAACTCGATGATCGCCGCAGATTTACGGAAGCCATGTTGGCGGGTGTCAGCGCTGGCGTGATAGGTGTTGACCCAGACTTGAAAATTTCGATTGTCAATCGTTCGGCACTCAATCTTCTGGGCTTGCCAGAGCCGCAAATGTTCGACCGTTCACTGCATGAGGCTGTACCACAGTTTGCCAGCCTGTTTGATTTGGCCATGTCACGACCATCAGGCTCGGCAGAGGGACATGTTGAAATGCAGGTCGAGGGGCGGGAACTCAACTTTTTTGTGCGTATCACAACCGAGCGATCCGATGATGCCGAGCATGGCTATGTGTTGACGTTTGACGACATCACCAATCTCGTGTCGGCACAGCGCAATTCCGCCTGGGCCGATATTGCGCGGCGCATTGCCCACGAAATCAAGAACCCTCTCACACCCATCCAGCTTTCGGCGGAACGGCTCAAACGCAAGTACCTGCATGAGATAAAAACCGACCGCAAGGTGTTTGAGCAATGTACGGATACCATCATTCGGCAAGTCGGGGACATTGGGCGGATTGTCGATGAATTTTCTTCATTTGCGCGCATGCCCAAAGCGGTTCCCGAAATCAATGACCTTGCCGAAGTTGTGCGTGATGCCACGGTGCTGCAGCGGGTGTCATCTTCGGATATCGATATCGATCTTGCTGAACGCGAGGTCTTGGCAGCCTTTGCCTTTGATCGGCGGTTGATTACGCAAGCCATTACCAATCTGGTGAAGAACGCGCGTGAATCAGTCGAAACCCGGATTGCCGGTGATCCCGGGTTGAGAGGCAAAATTGTTGTTGAATTTGGTCGAAGCGGAAAACAACCTTTCATCCGGATTGTCGACAACGGCATCGGGTTGCCGCAGGAAAATCGTCACCGATTGACGGAACCCTATATGACAACGCGCGAAAAAGGCACAGGCCTCGGTCTGGCCATCGTCAAGCGCATCATGGAAGAACATGGTGGTTCGTTACAACTGGCTGACGCGCCCGATGGTTCGGGTGCTGCCATGACGCTCTGGTTTGCGCCAATTGATTTGAATGATTTGAACGCTGCACCAACGCAAATTCTGGCTCCAAAGGAAATATCTCCATAATGTCTGCCGATATCCTGATTGTTGATGATGAAGCCGATATCCGCGAACTGATTGCGGGCATCCTGATGGACGAAGGATTTGAAACACGGCTTGCCCATAATTCGGATGCCGCCTTGTCTGAACTTTCGTTGCGCCGCCCCACTCTGGTCATCCTTGATATCTGGTTGCAGGGCTCCCGCATGGATGGATTGGACTTGCTGCTGGAAATCAAGCAGCGGGCCCCTGAATTGCCCGTTGTCATCATTTCTGGCCACGGCAATATTGAAACGGCAGTGGCCGCGATCAAGCGTGGGGCTTACGAATATATTGAAAAGCCGTTCAATGCTGATCGGCTGTTGCTGGTGGTTGGGCGGGCGCTGGAAGTTTTTCGGCTGAAGCGCGAGAACGAAGAATTGAAGGGCCGGTCGGGTCTTGACAACGAGTTGATTGGTTCATCATTGGCCAGCCGCACCTTGAAACAGCTGGTCAAGAAGATTGCGCCGAGCAACAGCCGTGTGCTGATCAGTGGCCCCATGGGCTCTGGCAAGGAACTGGTTGCCCGCACGCTGCATATGCAGTCAGCGCGCGCGACCGGTCCGTTCATCACACTGTCGGCTGCCAGCATGGCACCTGAACACGTTGAGGAAAATCTGTTCGGCGTCGAAAACGGCCCGGACCAATCGCCGCGCATCGGTGCATTGGAAGAGTCGCACACGGGAACCCTCTATATTGATGAAGTGGCCGATATGCCGCTGGAAACCCAAGCCAAGATTTTGCGGGTTTTGGTTGACCAGACTTTTCAACGGGTCAATGGCACAAAAAAAATCAAGGTAGATGTCAGGATCATTTCCTCGACGGCCCGCAATTTGCAGGGCTTGATTGCGGCACAAGCTTTCCGGGAAGATCTGTTTCACCGCCTCGGCGTCATGCCGTTGAATGTTCCGGCCCTCGCAGAACGACGCGAAGACATTCCACTGCTGATCCAGCATTTTGCCAAGTCCTATTGCCAATCAGCGGGTCAGACCCAGCGCAATTTCGCGGCTGACGCCATTGCGGTTTTGCAAACCCGCGACTGGCCTGGGAATGTCAGGGAATTGCGCAACAATGTTGAGCGGGTGCTGATACTTGCGGCGGGTGAATCGTCTGATGAAATCACGGCTGCCATGTTGCCGTTGGAAGCCACAAGCTCAACCGAAACGTCAGGATTTGGTGGCGAACACCTTCTGGCACTGCCGCTGCGTGAGGCGCGGGAAGCGTTTGAGCGCGATTACATCTCAGCCCAATTATCGCGTTTCGGCGGCAATATATCCAAGACTGCCATCTTCATTGGCATGGAGCGTTCAGCACTGCACCGGAAGATCAAATCAGTTGGTTTGTATTCTCGCGACGAAGAATAGGGCAGGGCAAGTTTTCATTTACCATGGTTCCTAGCAGTAATTTAACTCTCCCCGGCGATAACCCGTGCTTGTGGTTTAAACGTCACGTTGTTTTTGGGGTGTGTGATGTCTGGTATGCGCCGACTGGTTTCGTGTTTTGCAATATTCCTCGCATTGGGTTTGGCGGCTTGTTCGTCGAACAAGCCAGACGGGTCAATGGTATCCTACGCTGGAAAGAAAGTGAAAAAGGGCGGCAAGCACGATCCCTTTGCCGGCAATGGCAGCGCCTACTACAAGGGCAAGGGCAGGGTGCCGCGCGGGGGCGGCAAAGTACATGTCGGCAAGCCCTATCAGATAGCAGGCCGTTGGTTCAAGCCAAGGGCGCAACCGGGTTATGACAAATCAGGCATGGCATCCTGGTATGGCGAAGCCTTTCACCGCCGCAAGACTTCAAATGGTGAGTATTTCGACATGGCCATGTTGACGGCAGCGCATCCGACGTTGCCATTGCCCAGCTATGCCCGCGTCACCAACCTGGCCAACGGCAAATCCATTGTCGTGCGCATCAATGATCGTGGTCCATTTGTTGATACACGGGTGATTGATCTTTCCAAGCGCACCGCAGAAGTGTTGGATTTCAAAAACAAGGGCAAGGCCAAAGTGCGTGTGCAATGGATTGGCATGGCTCCGGTCAATGACCAGGGTGGCCATTTGGCCATGATGAACCAACGCAACCAGCACGGCAGCTCCATCGGCAATCTCGTGGCAGCCGCAGAAGGCGGCGAAGACCGCATTCAGGTTGCAGAGGTTGATACGGCAGAAACGGTTGCCCTGCAGCAGGCTACTTATGCGCCCAAAGCCGCGTTGAAGAAGCTATCGAAACCGCCTGCGGAACGCGGCGCGGCTTATGTGATGCAGGTGGGCAGTTTCAGCAACCTTGATAATGCAGAATCGGTACGTACAGCTCTTTCAGCCTATGGTGCCGTGCAGGTTTATGAAATCGACGGCGATGAAGGTGTCCTTTACAAGGTTCAGATGGGCCCCTTCCTCAGCCGTATCGGGGCACAAGACGCGCTCGATGCCGTGCGTCAGGCCGGTTTTCCTGAAGCCAACCTTTCAAAAACCCGCATTGAGCAGGTCGCAGCGATTGTAACACAGTAAGTTTGCATTCGGATGTGGTGACCCCTATTCTGGCGGGCATCATGCGCATTTTCAGATTGGTTTTCCTGTTCGTTCTGTTGGCCTGGCCGGCGAAGGCCCAAGAGGTTGCCGGATTTGAAACCAAAGCCATCAATGCCATATTGATCGATGCGCGTTCTGGCGACGTCCTGTTTGAGAAATTGGCTGACACCGCCATTCAGCCTGCCAGCATGAGCAAGCTGATGACCCAGGCCATTGTGTTTGATCTGCTCAAATCCGGAGAGATCAAGGAAGACCAGGAATTCCTGATCAGTGAAGACGCCTGGCGCAGGGGCGGCTCGGCGTCGAAAGGCTCCACCATGTACGCCGATCTCAATTCAAAAGTTCGCATCATTGATTTGTTGCGGGGCGCCATCATCCAATCAGCCAATGACGCCTGCATTGCGCTGGCAGAAGGCATTGCAGGCTCCGAGTTGGCATTCACCGAACGCATGCGCAAGAAAGCCGCCGAACTTGGCCTCGACAAAAGCGTGTTCAGGAATGCCACGGGATTGCCTGATCCTGCCCATGTCATGAGCGTGCGGGATTTGTCCAAACTGGCGCAATACATCATCTACCAACATCCTGATCGTTACGCCCTCTACAGCGAGCCGAAGTTCACCTGGAACAAGATTGAGCAACAAAATCGCAACCCGCTTTTGAAAGATTATGCCGGGGCCGATGGCATGAAGACGGGCTTTACCGCTGAATCTGGCTATGGTCTTGTCGGCTCCGTCTTGCGGGATGGCAGGCGATTGATCATGGTGATTGCCGGACTTGAAAACGCCAACAACCGCAAGCAGGAGGCGGAGAAACTGCTGGATTGGGGGTTCCGCCAGTTCAAGCAAATCGATTTGTTTGACGCCAACGAGTCTGTGGCACAGGCACGGGTGTGGGGTGGTGAGACCAAGTGGGTGGATCTCGTCACAGCAAAGGCGTTCCAGATTGCCCTGACGCCGACGGAGCAGAAATCGGTTGAAGTGAAATTGAGTTACATGGGACCGCTGTTGGCCCCCGTCAAGGCTGGAGAGGCGGTGGGGATTGTCAAAATTCTGGTGCGCGGCAAAGCCGTGGCTGAGGTTCCTTTGATCACAGCCAGTGACGTTCCTGCCTCGAATTCCATGTGGGGCAAGGCCCTGGACAGCGCCATGATCATGGTTTTTGGTGGTTAGGTGACAGGTTTGTTCATTACTTTTGAAGGGGGCGAGGGCACCGGTAAATCCACGCAAGTCCGACGCCTTGCAGATTATTTTCGTGCACAGGGCAGGGCTGTTGTGGAAACGCGGGAACCAGGAGGAACACCCGCAGGAGAAGCCTTGCGGAATTTGCTGGTCACAGGTGAGGTTGGCCGTTGGTCAGCGGAAGCGGAGGCCATGCTCAATGCAGCGGCACGGAGCGTTCATGTGCGCGATGTCATTGCCCCGGCGCTGGCGCAGGGCGACGTAGTCATTTCGGACCGCTTCATTGATTCAACCCGCGCTTACCAAGGTTTTGCCGGTGGCTGTTCGTTTGAATTGATCGACAATCTTGAAAAGGCGGCAATCGGTGACTGTCGGCCCAACCTGACTTTTGTCCTCGACCTTGACGCCGCTTTGGGTTTGGCACGCGCCAAGGCCCGGGGGGACGGCATGGAAGACCGCTATGAACGCAAGGGCCTGGCTTTCCATGAGAAACTGCGCGCTGGATTTTTGGCAATCGCCAAAGCCGAGCCAAAGCGATGCGCCGTGATTGATGCCAGCCTTGATATTGAAAGTGTCGCGTCGGCCATCCAGCAGGCGCTAAAGGTCCACAGCCATGGCTGAGGAACTTGTTGATCCCCGCGAGGTGGCTTGGCACCCCCGGCACGCCCAACAAATTGTGGGGCATCACCAACCAAAAAATCGTTTTGAAGAAGCATTCAAATCAGGACGTCCCCATCATGCCTGGCTGATGACGGGACCATCAGGCATTGGCAAAGCCACGTTAGCCTATCAGTTGGCCGGGCATGTTTTGGCAAGCGGAAACCCCTCGCAAACACGGCGCTGGATTGCCTCGCGGTCCCATCCTGAATTTTGCATTCTTGAGCGTGGTTTCAATGACGCCAAACCCAGAAAGCTCCGCGCTGAAACTTCGGTAGATGAAGCCCGCGATTTCATCGGGTTTTTCAACCGAACATCGGCCAGTGGCGGGTGGCGCGTCGGACTGGTTGATTGCGCCGATGACTTGACCATGGAAGCCGCCAATGCGCTTCTCAAACTGGTTGAGGAACCACCAGTCAAGGCATTGATATTATTGGTTTGTCATACACCTGGAAAACTGTTGCGGACGTTGCGCTCGCGCTGCATGCGGCTGCCGCTGGAAACCCTTTCATCGCAAGATACATTGGCTGTTGTCCAAGCTCTACCACTCGACCCCAAACCGGACCCCGCAAATCTCGGCATGGCCGCCGGGTTGTCCGGCGGCAGGCCGGGTCACGCTTTGCAATTGCTGGATAATGCTGGTGCCAAAGCCTTTGCGGGTTTTCTAACGCTTAAACGCCGGGATGCTGCGGCGCAGGTTGCAATTGGCCAGAAATTTTCCACCCGTGCCACCGCAGTTCAGGATTTTGAGATTTTCATGGCTTTGCTGCTGGACTGGCTTGCGAAGCAGGCCACGGCTGCTGCAACTTTATCCCGCGCTGCGGCACTTGCAGAACTGCACAGCAAACTGACGCGCGATGGCACTATTGCCGATGGCTATAATCTGGATCGCCGTGCAGCCGTCATACAAGCTTTGGCGCAAGTGGAAGATGCCTTGAAGGCGGCATGATTTCAGGGCATTTGATGCCAATCATGATGCAAGACTCGCCCTTTCTGATTACCACGGCCATTCCCTATGCCAATGGCGCGCCGCATATCGGCCATGCCTATGAACGCATTGCCACCGATGTGTTGGCCCGCTTTGCCCGTTTGGAGGGGCGCGATGTGCTGTTTGTGACCGGCATGGATGAGCATGGCCAGAAGATGCAGCAGACAGCGGCACGGGAAGGCCTGACGCCCCTGGCGCTGGCTGATCGCACGGCATTGCAGTTTGAGGCCATGGGCGATCTGCTTGATGCCAAGGCTGATGACATCGTGCGGACCACTGAGGCACGTCACAAAGCATCGGTCAGCGAAATCTGGAAACGCATGGAAGCGGCTGGCGATATTTATTTGTCGAAATACACAGGCTGGTATTCGGTGCGCGATGAAGCCTATTACGGCGAAGATGAAATTGAAGAACGCGACGGCAGGCGCTATTCAATCAAGACCTCGACTTTGGTGGAGTGGGTGGAAGAAGAGAGCTATTTCTTCAAACTCTCATCCTACGCCAAGCCGTTGCTGGAACATTTTTCCAAAAACCCCAATTTCATTGTGCCTGAACAATATCGCAATGAAATTGTTTCGTTTGTTGAACGGGGATTGCTTGATCTGTCGATGAGTCGGACGACGTTTGACTGGGGTATCCCGGTTCCCGGCAATCCCAAGCATGTCATGTATGTCTGGGTTGATGCACTGACCAATTACATCACGGCCACGGGTTTTCCGGATCAGTCCGGCAGCAAGGCCAAATTCTGGCCCGCGTCAGCCCATGTCATCGGCAAGGATATTACGCGCTTTAACGCAATTTAATGGCCGGACTTTCTGATGTAGGCTGGCCTGCCCTTGACAAAACAAATTGTTGTGCATGGCTTCCTGTTCAACAGGGGTGAGAAGATGTCCAAGTCGATCGGCAATATCGTTTCACCGCAGGATTTGGTGGAGCGCTATGGGGTTGATCCCGTGCGCTATTATTTCATGCGTGAAGTGCCTTATGGGCAGGATGGCAGTTATAGTCACGAGGCTATTATTGCGCGGATGAATGCGGAGTTGGCCAATGATCTGGGCAATCTGGC
>JANONM010000565.1:0-6209 GCA_031420855.1 Hyphomicrobiales bacterium | reverse complement strand
ATGAAATTCATGGCGGGTTCGCCAACAAAACCTGCCACCCAGGCGTTGACGGGCTTGTTGTAGACTTCGCGGGGGGTGCCCAATTGCTGCAACGCCCCTTCATGCATGACCGCAATCTGATCGGCCATGGTCATGGCTTCAAGTTGATCGTGAGTCACATAAATCATAGTTGTACCAAGTGCGCGCTGAAGGTGCTTGATTTCTGCACGCATATGGGCACGCAGCTTGGCGTCGAGATGTGCAATCGGCTCATCGAAAAGGAACAGTTTGGGTTCGCGCACAATGGCGCGGCCAATGGCGACACGTTGCTTCTGGCCACCGGACAGTTCCGAGGGGCGGCGCTCCAAAAGCTGACTGATCTCAAGAAGTTTGGCTGCCGATGACACACGTTCCTTGATGCGGGCGGCGTCTTGACCACGCAACTTCAAGGGGTTCGCCATGTTTTCGTAGACGGTCTTGTGCGGATAAAGCGCATAGTTTTCGAACACCATGGCGACATCGCGATCCTTTGGCGCAAGGTCATTGACGCGCTGGTCGTCAAACAACAGGTCACCTGCCGTGATGTGCTCAAGGCCAGCCACCATACGCATGGTCGATGACTTGCCGCAGCCTGATGGACCGAGGATCGACAGGAAGGTGCCGTCTTCACATTCAATGTTGAGGTCTTTGACGGCGGTAAAGTCGCCGTACTTCTTCCAGACATTCCGGAATGAAATTTTCGCCATGGTTGTTCTTCCCTATTCCTTGACAGCGCCCATGGTGAGACCAGTGACGAGATACTTTCGAATGACGAGACCCAGAAGCATCATGGGCAGCGTGGTGATGGTCCCTGCTGCCATGATGGTGCCCCATTGAATGTTCTGTGGTTGCACCAGTTCACGAGTGGCAACTGGCAAGGTCTTTGCCCCGCCCGAACCAATGATGGCGGAGAACAAAAAGTCGTTCCAGCCGAAGAGAATGCAAAGCACGATGAAAGCGCCAATGCCGGGAGCCACCAATGGCAGAATTGAAAGGAAGGCCTGACTGCGCGTGGCACCGTCCACCATCTGGGCTTCTTCCAGGGCATAAGGCACGTTGTCGAAGAAGCCCTTCAAAATCCAGATGGCAAAGGGCAAATTGAATGTGGTGTAGGCGAGGATGAGGCCGGGCAAGGTGCCCACCAGATTGAGTTCACGGAAAATCCAGAACAGTGGCACAAGCACAGCAACAACCGGTGCCATGCGGGTGGAGATGATCCAGAAGAACAAATCACCCTTGAATTTGAAGTCAACCCGCGACAGCGCGTAGGCGCACATTGATCCCAGCACCACAGATAGTATGGCCGAACCGCCCGCTGCCACAATGGAGTTGAAAATGTAGGTGCCAAACGGCTGCTGCGTGAAGAGATCGTGATAGTGCTTCAACGTCGGTGTGAATTCGAAGAAAACACTGGCGCCCAACCAATCACCCACCGCCGGAATTTTGAAGGCTTCCAGCAAATCCTTGAAGGATGACATGATCATCACAAAGATCGGCAACACCGTCCAGACCATGTAAAGGCCGATGAATATTCCAGCGAACCAGTTAAAGGCCTTGGACCAAGGCGTTTCGTAGCTGACGACAGTGCGGGATGACATGGTGTTGTTTTTCCCTAATGCTTGGCGGCTGGAGATTGGCGGTCAAATACGCGGACCAGCAACTTGCCAAGAATGATTGTTATGATGAGCAGAATGACAGCAATCGCCGCACCACGCCCAAGCTTGGTGAACCTGAATGATACTTCATAGAGATAGATCGGAAGAATCTTGGTCGAGTCAGCAGGGCCACCGCCCGTCAGCACCAGCAGCGAGTCAATGAAGCGGAAATTGTCCATGAAGCGCAGCATGATGGCAATCAGCAGCACCGGATAAAGGTTTGGCATGGTCACAGAAATAAAATTGCGAAACGGCGATGCGCCATCCACCATGTTGGCTTCGAGCTGATCCTGTGGCACGCGCTTCAAGCCCGCAAGCGTGATCAATGTAATGAGCGGCGTCCACTGCCATACATCCACCAAAACCACGCCCCACATGGCGGTTTTGGTGTCGGCGAGAATGGATTTTGCACCCAATATGCCAAGGCTCTGGAAAATCCAGTGATACCATCCGAAGGTTCCGTTGTAGAGGAAATACCAAACCATGCCGGCCACAATGGGGGCCATCATCATGGGCATCAACATGGCGGTGACGAGGATTTTTTCGTAACGTGAGCCGTTGAGTGCCACGGCCAGGAACACACCGATGGTGATCTGCAAAAACAGGCACAGAAAGCTGTACCAGATCAGAAGCTTCCAGCCATTCAGGAAGCGGTTGTCCGTCAGGAGCTTGGTGTAATTCTGGAAATTGTTCCATTCGATGACGCCGATGTCCACATTGTGGAGGCTCATGTAGATCATCCAGAAAAACGGATAGAGCGAAATGGCAGCGAGCAGAATGACGGCGGGCGCCATCAACCAGTAGTAATAGGCTTTCGATGATTGCGGGTTGAAGCGGAGCCCTGTTTCGGTGACAGTCGCGGATGGTTTGGACTCTACACTGTCGAGAATCTGACGCACCCTGAAAAGGTCGCCGCTGGCCATACCTGTGGTCATGACGCTTATCGTCCTCAAGCCTTAAAGTGATTCAAGAAAAATTCGGTGGCCCGCTGCAAGGCAGAGGCCACCGGTTTGGCGTTGGTAAGAGAGTTTACGCGCCGTTGAGTTCGTTCAGTTGGGTCTGCAACGACTTGCAGGTCTCTTCCGGTGACTGACCGCCAGAAATGCACTTCTGCACTTCGGATGCAAGAATCGAGTGATACTCGTTGCCGTTCGGGATTTTCGGACCGAGCACGAAATGCGGGTCCTTGATGCCATATTCGTAAACCGCGTCGAAGGTGAGCGCGTTTGGCATTTTCGTCGGGCGTTGCTTCGCGGCTTGTACTTCAGGATCAGCCACAACGGACTTGCGGGTTGGCGTGCCGCCGAGACCCTTCAATACGTTGAGCTGGTTGGTTTTCGACACTGACCACTGGGCGAAGATGAAAGCAGCGCGCTTCATGTCTTCCGAGGCGTTGCCATTGATGCCAATGCCGCCGATGCCACAGTTGGTGCCGTTGACCGCTTCGCCGCCATTCTTGATCCATGACGCATCGCCCTTCGGGCAAGGTGCATAGGCCGTCTTGCCGCCAGCGGCGCGCGACTTGGTTTCGTCTTCAATCGAGGCTGCAAACTCGTGATACTGTGTCTGCATCGCGATGTTGCCGGCCTGATACACAGTGTTGAGTTCAAGCGTGCCGTTGGCAAGGTTGTCGGGGTGGCAGACATCTGCCAATTCCTTGAACTTCGTCATCATCAGGATCGACTGTTCGTCACCCCAGTTGGTCTTGCCAGGCGTCTTGGAACCCAGCTTGTCGTCGATGTTCCAATCCTGCCAGCGACCATTGGCAAACAGGAAGCGCTGAATGTCGAGCTGCGTGGTCCAGGCGAATGAACCTTGGTGCTGGGCATAGCCATAGGGCACGTCAGCGCCGCCTTCCTTCAATTTCTTGAAGAAGGCCGCCATGTTGGTCACATCAAGCCAGGTTGAGTCCTTGTTGAACTCGAGGCGCTTGCCGTATTCTTTTTCGAAATCCTTCGAATGGGTTTCAAAAATGTCCTGACGATAGAAGGTACAGGCAATGGCGGCATCATAGGGAAGTGCAATGATCTTGCCTTCCTGATAGAAGCGACCGCAAGCCGACAGGAAGTTGGGGAACCATGCGTCGTCGCCATAACCCTCAGGGTCTTGCGGCAGCGTGTTGTCGCCAAACATCGGTGTCATGTCAGCATAGAAATCAGCGAAGGGTGAGCCAATCGGCTTGTCCTGCACATAGTTCAAAACATAGTCAGCCTTGCCACTGCGAAGATCGATACCGACTTTTTGTTGAACGACTGGCAAGTCGTCCGTGAGAATTTCAACTTCGATACCGGTGAGATCGGTGAAGGTTTTGATATTGTCGCGAATGGCGAAAGATGGCGGTGTATTTTCCGACATGAACTTCAGCTTCGAACCGGAATACTGTTTCCACTTGGCATCATCGGATGATGCTGCCTGCGTTGTGGAACGGGTAATGGTCGAACCCAAACCCAGCGTCAAACCGCCGGCGCCCAGAGCTGTTGCCGCTCCGCCCCCGAGTTCAAGGAACTTGCGGCGGTTGATGCGTGTATAGACTGCGTCTTTTGGAATGTTAAACATGGGGTTTCCTCCTCCTGAATTGTACCGACAGATAAAACTGCTCACGTATTTTTAGTGCGGTTGGGACTTCCCTGACTGGAAATCCGTCCGAACGAGTCTGTTGAAAACCATGACGATGCGTCTGGCACCCAACCTACCGATGTTTTGACCTCAGTCCTTTGCTTCGGATGTGGAACACCTCAGGAGAACAGCGCTGCATCGACTTTCGGCAATGTAGGAAATTTTCACCAAACAAATCAAGTGGAATCTTTTGACTATGCCATGCATTGCAAAAAACTGCCGTTTCCCCATGTGTTTTACTGCCAAAAGCCACCATGACAAGTCGTGACGAAAATTTTCATGGCAAGCGAAGCAAGCCTCGCAACGTCTACATTTCACCCTTTGTAAAATTTTCCGACAGGGTGAAGACAGCCTATGCAAACCTTGTCAGCATTCTTTTCCCATAGGCAGCACTGTAGATTGGTGGGCCAACATGGCGGATCAACGTGACAAGCTCGCTCATGCCCAGTGCCCACAATTTCACGCCTTCTCCTATTGATGTTTGCTGCTGGCGGTTTCACTTTCTCGCTGGTCAACACACTTCTCAATCAAAATCTATTGAAAGGACAAACCCGTCACAAAACAATCCAGACAAACCACAGACAACTGCGCTTGAAACCGTCATGTACCCATTGACATCATTGGTTGACCCGACAGGGTCAAACGCGGATCACAGAATCAATAGCTTGGCATGTCCAACCACGAAAACAGTCGCAATTGAACCGATTGCAATACCTGCGGGTACTTGATGAATACCGGTCTCCACCTTCACCCTCCGCCCCGATTCTTCATCGGGGAGGAGGTGGCGCGACGCGCCGGCGGTGGGGGCCACATGCGAGTTCTGCAAACAGCCATCAATGCGGTCAATTCATGTGGCCGGTGGGATAAACCCATAATTACGGCACGTACAGCTGATCGTCGTCTCGCCCAGGCTCAAGCGACAGCAAACCGATCCAAATTCATGACCTTGGCCCAAGCTGCCACGAAATCTTTCACGAACATTTCGCTGCTGTCTTGGCAGCCATAGACTTCGGCCAATGCCCGCAATTGCGAGTTTGAACCGAACACCAGATCAACGCGTGTGCCAGTCCATTTCTGATTGCCTGTTGGGCGATCAACGCCTTCGAAATGCTGGGCAGCATCAGACTTTGCCTTCCATGTTGTGTCCATGCTGAGCAGGTTGACGAAATAGTCTGTGCTCAACGTATCAACCTTCTTGGTGAACACACCATGTTCAGCGCCGCCAAAATTGGCCTTAAGCACGCGCAAACCACCAATGAGAACAGTCATTTCTGGTGCAGTCAACGTGAGCAACTGGGCCTTGTCGATCAACATTTCTTCGGCTGAAATCGTATAGGTCGCTTTCATATAGTTACGGAAACCATCGGCGATGGGCTCCATCACGGCAAAGCTTTCCACATCGGTTTGGGCTTGGGTGGCGTCGACGCGGCCCGGTGTAAATGGAACATCTATTTTATGCCCCGCCTTTTCTGCCGCCTGCTCCACGGCAACACAACCACCCAACACAATCAAATCAGCCAGTGAAACTTTGTTGCCGCTGGCTTGGGTCCCGTTGAAAGCTTCTTGAACGGTCTTCAATTTATTCAGAACGATGGCCAGTTGTGCAGGCTGGTTGACGTCCCAGTCTTTCTGCGGTGCCAAGGCAATGCGCGCGCCATTGGCCCCGCCCCGCTTGTCCGAACCACGGAAGGTGGAGGCCGACGCCCAGGCCGTTGTGACCAATTGCGAAATTGACAGCCCGGATGCCAAAATCCTCACCTTGAGCGCCGCAATGTCGTTTGCGCCAATGACGTTGCCATTGGCAGCGGGCAAGGGATCTTGCCACAGCAACACTTCATTCGGAACAAGTGCACCGAGATAAAGTTCACGCGGCCCCATATCGCGGTGCGTCAACTTGAACCAGGCGCGCGCAAATGCATC
>JANONM010000564.1:0-10947 GCA_031420855.1 Hyphomicrobiales bacterium | reverse complement strand
GTGGTAAACTTCACCCTCCGCCCCGATTCTTCATCGGGGAGGAGGTGGCCGAAGGCCGGAGGTGGGGGACGCGCGAGCGAATTTTTTCAGAACCAGTTCAGTCAAGTGCAGAGAGTTGTTTCAAATCGTCGTTGGCTTGGCCAGCTGATTGCCTACACGAAAAAAAAAGCGGACCGCAAGGCCCGCTTTTTTCAATTCATCCGTAACAAAGATCAAGCAGCAGCTTGCTCTGCTTCATCTTTCTTCACCACAGGGCCGGAATCCTTGCCCTTGGCCGAAACGTCACGATCAACAAACTCGATCACGGCGACGGGTGCATTGTCGCCGTAGCGGAAGCCCGCTTTCATGATGCGGATGTAGCCACCCTTGCGATCCTTGTAACGGGCTGCCAGCACGTCAAACAACTTGCGCACCTGATCAAGATCCTTGATCTGCGAAATAGCCTGACGACGGGCATGCAGGGTGCCGACCTTGGCCAGTGTTACAAGCTTTTCGACAATCGGACGCAGGTCCTTCGCCTTCGGCAGAGTTGTCACAATCTGCTCATGCTTGATGAGCGAAGCCGACATGTTGGCGAACATCGACTTGCGATGGGCTGACGAACGGTTTAACCGGCGACCGCGAAATCCATGATGCATGATCTATCTCCTAACTCAATCTCAATAATGTGACTCGAGCTTCTTGGCGAGCTCGTCGATGTTTTCTGGCGGCCAGTTGGCCACTTCCATGCCAAGGTGCAAGCCCATTTGCGCCAACACTTCCTTGATTTCGTTGAGCGACTTGCGGCCAAAGTTTGGTGTGCGCAACATTTCGGCTTCGGTCTTCTGGATCAGATCGCCGATATAAACGATGTTGTCGTTCTTCAGGCAATTGGCCGAACGCACCGACAATTCCAGTTCGTCTACCTTCTTCAGCAGCGCTGCATTGAATGGCAATTCCGAGCGATGCTCTTCTGGAACATGGGCCACAGGTTCCGAGAAGTTGATGAACACCGAAATCTGGTCTTGCAGAATGCGCGCGGCATAGGCCACTGCATCGTCCGGCGTAATGGCACCATTGGTTTCAACCGTCATCACCAGCTTGTCATAATCCAACACTTGGCCCTCACGGGTGGCTTCCACGCGGTAGGCCACCTTGCGGACAGGTGAATAAATCGAGTCCACCGGGATCAGGCCAATCGGCGCATCTTCCGGGCGGTTCTTTTCGGCAGAGACATAGCCCTTGCCATTGTTGATGGTGAATTCCATGCGCACTTCAGCGCCTTGGTCGAGCGTGCAGATCACATGCTCTGGATTGAGGATTTGCACATCTGCCGTCTGCTGGATGTCGCCAGCCCGTACCACGCCAGGGCCTTCCTTGCGCAAGCTCAGGCGCTTGGGGCCATCCGCATGCATCACGAAAGCAATTTCCTTGATGTTCAGGATGATGTCCGTCACATCTTCGCGCACGCCGGCAATCGAAGAGAACTCATGCAATACGCCATCAATCTGGACGGACGTAACGGCAGCCCCTTGCAGCGACGACAGGAGAATGCGGCGCAGTGCATTGCCAAGCGTTGTACCAAAACCACGCTCAAGCGGCTCGGCCACGACAGTTGCAACACGGCGCTTGTCCTTGCCGGGTTGAATGTCAATCTTGTTTGGACGGATCAGCTCTTGCCAGTTTTTTTGGTTGACTTGCATGTTCATATTCCCGTGTGCCTCCGGCAGGTCTGGGCCTGCCCTACAAATCTGTCAGTAAAAACCCAGTTGCCGCGCAACAAGGTCAGTTCCGCGTTAGACGCGGCGGCGCTTTGGTGGACGGCAGCCATTGTGGGCAATGGGCGTCACGTCGCGAATGGATGTCACTTGCAAACCAGCGGCCTGCAGGGCACGCAAAGCTGATTCACGGCCAGAACCTGGACCCGTCACTTCCACTTCAACCGTGCGCATGCCGTGTTCCATGGCAGCCTTTGCCACTTGTTCGCCTGCCACCTGAGCGGCATAAGGTGTTGCTTTACGCGAACCCTTGAAACCCATCTTGCCCGACGATGCCCAGGCAATGGTATTGCCTTGCACATCGGTGATGGTGATCATGGTGTTGTTGAACGAAGAGTTCACATGCACAACGCCTGACGAGACGTTTTTGCGTTCTTTGCGCTTGGCGCGGCCTGCAGCTTCTTTAGCCATTGTTCAAATGCCTCACTTATTTTTTCTTGCCGGCGATCGGCTTGGCCGGACCCTTGCGGGTGCGGGCGTTGGTGTGGGTGCGTTGACCACGGACCGGCAGGCCCTTGCGATGACGTATGCCACGATAGCAGCCCAAATCAGTCAGGCGCTTGATGTTCATCGAAACGTCGCGGCGAAGGTCGCCTTCGACCATGTAGTCGCGATCAATGATTTCGCGGATTGCCAAAACTTCGGCATCCGAAAGTTCATTCACACGCTTTGCCGTCGGAATTTTCACTTCAGCGCAGATGATCTTGGCATTCACCGGGCCAATGCCGTAGATATAGCGCAAGGAAATTTCCACGCGCTTGTTGGTTGGAATATTGACGCCAGCAATACGGGCCACGAGATATCTCCCAATTCATACAAGGGCATTCAGCCCGTTAAATTTCGGGGCTTTCGGCCCGTTTATAGCCTCAAAGGAAGCGCTTGAATGCCCCTCCTCCAAACACATAAGGCCGCGCCCAGAGAAATGGATCTCCAAGCCAGCCTTCGCGAGACCGAGAATGCGCCGTCAATAGAGATGAATCGCCGTGGCGTCAACCCGATTGGGCAGCAAAATCGAACTCAGTCCAGATTGTCCAACACATCCGCAATTGCTGCTGTAACCGCAGCGATCTCAGACATGCCGTCCACCACATGCAGTTTCCCCGTTTCCCGGTAATAATCCACCAGGGGGGCGGTCTGCTTGTTGTACACGTTCAAACGGTCACGCACCGTTTTCGCGTTATCATCTGCACGACGGACGAAGTCTTGTCCACCGCAAGAATCACATACACCGTCCTTTTGAGGCGGTGCATAGGTGTCGTGATAGCCTTTACCGCAGGATTTGCAAGTAAAACGACCGGAAATTCTGGTCACCAACTCATCGTCGTCGACTTTCATTTCAATAACAGCGGCAAGGGCGGAATTGCGCCCCGCCAACATGGTGTCCAAAGCCTTGGCCTGGGCCGGAGTCCGCGGAAATCCGTCGAACACCACACCTTTGACCACATCAGGACGATCAAGCCGATCTGATACAATTCCAACAATGACATCATCAGAAACCAGATCGCCCCGGTCCATGATGGCTTTGGCCTTGAGACCAATTTCAGTTCCAGCTGCAATGGCCGCCCGCAGCATGTCACCTGTCGAAAGCTGTTTCAGCCCACGCTTTTCTTCCAGTATCTTGGCCTGTGTGCCCTTGCCGGCACCGGGAGGCCCCAGAAGAATCAGATTCACTTCTTGCCTCCGCGCAGCGAAGCCTTCTGCAGCAGCTTGCCATATTGTTGCGCCAACATATGACCCTGCAATTGCGAAACCGTATCAAGTGTCACCGACACGACGATCAGCAGCGAAGTGCCACCGAAGTAGAATGGAATACCTGAATAACCCACCAGCAATTCCGGCAACAAACAGATGGCCACCAGATAGGCAGCGCCCAAAACCGTAATGCGCGTCAAAATCCAGTCGATGTATTCGGCAGTCTTTTCACCCGGACGAATGCCTAGAATAAAGCCGCCGGATTTCTTCAGATTCTCAGCCGTTTCTTTCGGGTTGAACTGGATGGATGTGTAGAAAAAGCAGAAAAACACAATGAGCAATGCAAACATCAACAGGAACAGCGGTTGGCCATGCCCCAACAGGGCGGTAACCTGATTTAGCCAATCAGGTCCCTTGCCCGCTGAGAAATTCGCGACCGTGATCGGCAGCAGCAACAATGAGGACGCAAAAATTGGCGGAATAACGCCAGCCGTATTGAGCTTCAACGGCATATGCGAACTTTCGGCCTGGGACATTTTCATACCCAATTGCCGCTTCGGATATTGGATGAGCAGTCGCCGTTGGGCGCGTTCAACAAATACAATGAAGGCAATAACAACCAGGGCCATGACGAGAATGCCCATGATCAGGAATGGACTCATCTGGCCCGTGCGACCCAATTCCAGCAATGCCGCAACACCACTTGGCAAACCAGCCACAATACCTGCGAAAATGATCAACGAAATACCATTGCCGATACCACGCGAAGTAATCTGTTCGCCCAGCCACATCAGGAACATCGTGCCACCCGTCAACGTGATGACGGTAGAGGCTCGGAAGAACATGCCGGGATCTGTAACGATACCCCCCTGCCCTTCAAGACCCACGGCAATGCCATAGGCTTGCACGGCGGCCAGCAATACCGTTCCGTAGCGTGTATATTGATTGATTTTCTTGCGGCCCGACTCGCCCTCTTTCTTGAGGGCTTCCATCTGCGGCGAAACCGTCGTCATCAACTGCATGATGATCGAGGCTGAAATATACGGCATGATGTTGAGGGCAATAATCGCCATGCGGCCCAAGGCACCGCCGGCAAGACCGTTCACCCATCCCAAGATACCGGAAGAATTCTGGGTGGCGAACTGTTCGAGCGCCAACGAGTCAATACCGGGCATCGGAATATAAGTGCCCAGGCGATAAATGATCAGCGCACCCAGGGTGAACCAGATGCGCTTTTTCAATTCTTCTGAATTGGCAAGTGTGCTGAAACTTAAATTCGCCGCAAGTTGTTCTGCTGCTGATGCCATTATCTCACCTTAAACCATGTCTGCGATCCCATATGGGGTCGCAGTCCCCGGTGATCAACCGCCCGATTACTTCGGGTATTGCTTCTTTTCAACAGGCTCAGGGCGGAGGATCTTCACCGAACCGCCAGCCTTTTCAACGGCAGCAACCGCACCCTTGGTGGCATAGAAAACCTCGAAGGAAAGCTTGGACGAAAACTTGTCCTTGCCAATCAAGCGAACGCCGCCCTTGGCCAATTTGGTGATCACACCCGCCGCCAGCAAGACCGCACCGGTTACCACAGCCTTGCCATCAAGCTTGTTTGATGCAATGGCCGCTTCAACACGGGCAAGGTTCACTTCGTTATATGCAACAGGATTGTGCTTGTTGAAACCGCGCTTTGGCAAACGGCGATAAATCGGCATCTGGCCGCCTTCGAAGCCAGCCTTGGCACCGCCCTTGCGGGCTGTTTGGCCTTTGCCACCACGACCGGCAGTTTTGCCGAGGCCCGAACCGATGCCACGGCCAACACGCGTGCGCAGTTTGCGGGCACCAGGGTTGTCTGCAATTTCATTCAACTTCATCGGTGTATTCCCTAATTATTCGACCACGCGCACGAGATGCGCAACTTTGGCAATCATGCCACGGGTAGCTGGCGAATCTATGAGCGTCGAGGTGCTGCGGATCTTGTTGAGGCCAAGGCCAATAAGCGTGGCACGCTGCGCTGCCGGACGACGCTGCGGGCTGGAATGCTGCTCAACGGTAACGGTCTTTTGGTTATTTGCCATGATCGAGTCTATCCTGATTTATTCTGCTGTTGCAGCGGCATCGCCGCCACGGCGCAGAACTTCGCTCACCTTCTTGCCACGGCGATTTGCCACAGCGCGCGGAGAGGTCTGGTTCTTCAATGCGTCAAAGGTTGCCCGCACCATGTTGTAGGGATTGGATGAGCCCTTGGACTTGGCCACAACGTCGGCCATTCCCACGGATTCAAACACCGCACGCATTGGACCACCAGCGATGATGCCGGTTCCGGGAGGTGCGGTGCGCAGCGTGACTTTACCAGCACCCCAGCGACCATCAATGTCGTGATGCAGGGTCCGACCTTCACGCAAGGGCACACGGATCAGGCCACGCTTGGCGGCTTCTGTGGCTTTCCGCACAGCTTCCGGCACTTCACGCGCCTTGCCGTGGCCAAAGCCAACGCGGCCCTTCTGGTCGCCGACAACAACAAGTGCCGCGAAACCGAAGCGCTTGCCGCCCTTCACAACCTTCGCCACGCGATTGATGTGAACCAGCTTGTCGATGAATTCAGAATCCGCCTTTTCAGCGTCCCTGCGACCACCGTCTTTGCGTTCACCGCGCTCTGCACGTTCTTTAGCCATGTGTGTTTGCCTGCCTTGGAATTCTACATCAGAAGTTGAGGCCGCCCGCACGGGCAGCATCGGCGAGCGCTTTGACGCGCCCATGATAAATATAGCTGCCACGGTCAAAGACAACGTCCTTGATGCCGGCGGCAATGGCCCGTTCAGCCACCAACTTGCCAACTGCTGTGGCAGCGGCCTTGTCGGCACCCGTCTTCAGTGCACCCTTCAAATCTTTTTCAAGGCTCGAAGCAGCCGCAACTGTGACGCCCTTGGTATCATCGATGACCTGGGCATAAATGTTCTCGCCCGACCGGAAGATCGAGAGACGCGGGCGCCCGTTGAGGCGCCTAGCAAGTGCCTTGCGCACACGGACTTTGCGCAGGATGGTAGCCGTAGCTTTGGACATGATGGCCCCTTTACTTCTTCTTGCCTTCCTTGCGGAAGATGGTTTCGCCGGCGTACTTGATACCTTTGCCCTTGTAGGGCTCTGGTCCGCGCCATTCACGGATTTCAGCGGCCACTTGGCCAACCCGCTGCTTGTTGATACCCGAGACAACGATTTCCGTTGGCTTGGGAACCTTGATTTCAATGCCGTCGGGCACTGCAAAATTCACATCGTGGCTGTAGCCAAGATTGAGTTGCAGGACTTTGCCCTGAAGTGCTGCACGATAACCCACGCCGCTGATCTCAAGCGACTTGGAATAACCTTCCGTGACACCCTTCACCATGTTGGCGACAAGTGTGCGTGACATGCCCCAGGAAGAACGCGCCAGCTTGGACTGGTTGACAGGATCAACCTTGACGCCATCTTCTTGCATCTTCACGAGAACCTGCTCGTTCAGAACTTCCTTGAGTTCGCCCTTGGGACCCTTGACCGCAACCGACTGGCCGTTGACCGAAACGGTCACACCAGCGGGAACAGGAACTGCTTTTTTGCCAATACGAGACATGTTCTACCTCAGAATACCGTGCACAGGACTTCGCCGCCAACGTTCTGGGCGCGAGCGTCTGCATCCGTCATCACGCCTTTTGGTGTGGAGAGGATGGAGATGCCCAGGCCGTTATAGACCGATGGCAGAGTTGAGACTGATGCATAAACGCGGCGGCCAGGCTTGGACACACGCTGGATTTCCTTGATGACAGGAGCGCCATCAAAATACTTGAGTTCGACTTCAAGTTCAGCCTTGCCATCGATTTCAACTGTCGTGAAACCGCGGATATAGCCTTCCTTGTGCAGCACTTCAAGCACACGCTCACGCAAACGCGACGGCGGAACCGCCACCTTGGTCTTGCCGCGCTCCTGGGCGTTGCGGATACGGGTCAGCATGTCGCCGACTGGATCGCTGATGTTCATAGACATTCGTCTTGTCCCCTCTTACCAGCTTGACTTGACCATGCCAGGGACCAGACCCTGGTTGGACAATTCACGCAGCGCAATGCGCGACATTCTGAGTTTGCGATAATAAGACCGTGGACGCCCTGTCACTTCGCAACGGTTGCGGATACGGTTCTTGGCTGAATTGCGTGGCATTTCGGCCAGCTTGACAACCGCATTGAAACGCTCTTCCATCGTCGTCTTCTTGTCGGAGATCAGCGCCTTCAAACGTGAACGCTTGGCGGATGCCAGCTTCACCATCTTGCGGCGCTTTTCGTTGCGGTTGATTGAACTTGTTTTTGCCATGGGTTCGATTTCTCTCCTTAAGCCGCTTTGCGCTGGCTTTTGCGGAAGGGGAAGTTAAAGGCGTCGAGCAGGGCACGGGCTTCGTCGTCCGTCCTGGCTGTGGTGCAAACCACAATGTCCATACCCCACACCCGGTCAATCTTGTCGTAGTCGATTTCCGGGAAAATCAGGTGTTCCTTGATGCCCATGGCAAAGTTGCCATTGCCATCAAATGAACGCTCCGTCAGCCCGCGGAAGTCGCGCACCCGCGGCAAGGCCACAGTGATAAAGCGATCAAGGAATTCATACATGCGAACCTTGCGCAATGTCACCTTGGTGCCAATCGCCAGATTTTCGCGGATTTTGAACTGGGCAATAGCCTTGCGGGACATGGTGATGACGGGCTTTTGACCGGCAATCTTTTCCAGTTCGGCAGCAGCCACATTGACCAACTTTGAATCCTGTGTGGCTTCACCCACACCCATGTTCAACACGATCTTGGTGATGCGGGGAACCTGCATGACATTGGTGTAGCCAAACTGCTTGATCAAGCCAGGCTTCACCACATCTTCGTAGTGTGTGCGCATACGTGGCACGTAGTTTTCAGGAATGCCAGCATTTGCATCCGCGACGCCAACACGTTCTGCCTTGCGGCTTTCCTTGGCAATCTTCTTGTTGTCAGCTGGCGCAGAAGCCTTGCCCCCGCCCGCTGCGGGCTTGGCGGCAGCCTTTGCTTTTTTATCTTCAGCCATCGATCACTTCTCCTGAGCGCTTGGCAACGCGCACCTTCTTATCGCCAACCATCTTGAAGCCTACACGGGTCGGCTTGCCATCCTTCGGATCCCGAAGTGCCAAGTTCGACACATGGATGGACAGGCTCTTGGGAATGATCCCACCCTCTTGTCCGCCTTGCGCCTTGGTGTGACGCTTTACAATGTTGATACCCGCAACCACGGCACGATTTTCAGTTGGGTTGGCGCTCAGCACTTCACCCGACTTGCCCTTGTCGCGGCCTGCGATGACAATAACCTTGTCACCCTTTTTGATTTTAAGCTTAATTTTTTGTTGCATTGGCATCAAAGCACCTCCGGTGCCAACGAAATGATTTTCATCTGGTTCTTGCCACGAAGTTCGCGGGGAACCGGTCCAAAGATACGCGTGCCAACTGGCTCGCCCTGGGCATTGATCAGCACGGCCGCATTACGGTCAAAACGGATCGACGATCCATCAGCCCGGCGAATGTCTTTTGCAGTGCGAACCACAATGGCCTTCATGACCGAGCCTTTTTTGACACGACCGCGCGGAATGGCTTCCTTGATGGAAACCACGATCACGTCACCCACAGATGCGTAGCGACGCTTGGAGCCGCCAAGCACCTTGATGCACTGGACACGACGGGCACCGGAATTGTCGGCAACGTCGAGATTTGTTTCTTGTTGGATCATGGCATTACCTGTTCCAGACGGCTTGCACCGCCCTGAAGTTCCTTATTCCCTAAGCTTTTGACGCGTCGACTTTTTCGACGAGTGTCCAGCGTTTTTGCTTTGACAGTGGCCGCGTTTCTTCAATGCGGACAATCTCGCCTGTCTTGGCTTCATTTTGTTCGTCGTGGGCGTGATACTTCTTCGACACACGAACGGTTTTCTTGAACACCGGATGGCGAAGGCGGCGTTCCACCTTCACAACGATGGTCTTGTCGTTCTTGTCGCTGACGACCACACCTTGCAGGATGCGCTTTGGCATGTTTCTCGATTCCCTACTTGGCAGCGGTCTTGGCCGTCGCGGTTTGCGTCGTCTTGAGACGGGCAATGTCGCGGCGGATTTGACGGATACGGGTTGTTTTTTCCAGCTGTCCCGAAGCGCGTTGGAAGCGCAGGTTCAACTGCTCCTTGCGGAGTTTCAGGATTTCATCCTTCATCTGATCGGATGTAAGGGCGCGGACATCAGTCATTTTCATCGGTCAATCCTCCCTTATGCTTCACCAAGACGGGCAACAAAGCGCGTCTTGATTGGCAGCTTTGCAGCAGCAAGGCTCAAGGCAAGCTCAGCAACACCGCGTGGCACACCGTCAATTTCGAACAACACGCGGCCTGGCTTCACACGGGCTGCCCAGTATTCGGTCGAACCTTTGCCGGAACCCATGCGGACTTCAGCAGGCTTCTTTGACACAGGCACGTCCGGGAATACCCGGATCCACACACGACCGGCACGCTTCATGCCACGGGCAAGCGCACGACGGGCCGCTTCAATCTGGCGGGCTGTCAAACGCTCTGGCTCCAGGGCCTACAAACCGAACGAACCAAAATCAAGCGTGTTGCAGCTTGTGGCGCGGCCATGAATGCGGCCCTTGTGGGCTTTGCGGTATTTTGTTTTCTTAGGTTGCAACATGATTCAATAATCCAGCTCAATTCGCGTCGCGGCGCGGGCCGCGATGGGCCGAGCCACCTTCTTGCGATTCGTTGAAGCGCTTTTCCTGGCCCATCGGGTCATGCTCAAGGATTTCGCCCTTGAATATCCAGACCTTCACGCCATTGGTGCCGTAAGCCGTATGGGCCGTGGCAACGCCGTAATCCACATCAGCGCGCAAGGTATGCAAAGGCACACGGCCTTCACGGTACCATTCCGTACGCGCAATTTCTGCACCGCCCAAACGACCGGAGCAAGTGATCTTGATGCCAAGTGCACCCATGCGCTGGGCCGACTGAACCGCCCGCTTCATCGCACGGCGGAAAGCCACACGGCGTTCCAGCTGTTGGGCAATGCTGTCTGCGACCAGAGTGGAGTCGATTTCAGGCTTGCGCACTTCAACAATGTTGAGATGCACTTCCGAACCTGTCATGTCGGCAACTTTTTTGCGCAGCTTTTCAATATCTGCGCCCTTCTTGCCGATGACAACACCAGGACGGGCCGAATAGATTGTGACGCGGCACTTCTTGTGCGGACGCTCAATCAAGATCTTGGAAACACCAGCCTGCTTGAGTTCCTTCTTCAGGTAGGCGCGGATCGCAATGTCTTCGTGCAGCAGCTTGCCATATTCACGGGCATTGGCAAACCAGCGGGAATCCCAGGTGCGGTTGATGCCGAGGCGCAAACCAATGGGGTTGACTTTCTGACCCATTAAGCGGCCTCCTTCTTGTCTTCGCGCACCACAATCGTCAGTTCACTGAAGAACTTGTGGATGTGGCCA
>JANONM010000563.1:0-2388 GCA_031420855.1 Hyphomicrobiales bacterium | reverse complement strand
CAAAGTCAGGGCGCGGCGTTCGATGAGATCGACCAGACGGCCCGGCGTGGCCACCAGAATATCGACACCGGCTTTCATGGTTTCGACTTGACGGCCAATGCCGACACCGCCGAAAACCACAGCCGACTTCAACTTGGTGTTGGCGCCGTAGGTCTGGAAGCTGGCAAGGATCTGCGAACAGAGTTCACGGGTGGGTGAAAGGATGAGGGCGCGGCAGGTGCCCCGTTCGGCGCGGCGGTTGTCCTTGGCCAAACGGTCAAGCATGGGCAGGGCAAAGGCAGCGGTTTTGCCGGTGCCGGTCTGGGCAATGCCAAGGAGATCGCGGCCCGCCAGCAAATGCGGAATGGCCTGGATTTGAATGGGGGTTGGGGTTTCGTAGCCTTCGGCCTTCACGGCTTTGACGAGGGCATCGGAGAGGTTCAATTGGTCAAAATTTGTAATCAAGTTGTTTACGGACAAGACATGTGTCTTTCAAATTCGGATGCATAAAGGGGACCATGCTGCGCCACTGCAACCGGATGCGGCGCGTCATGACAGTCCCACGTGAAAGGAATGTGATTGGAAAAACTGCGGTGGCCGGAAGGTTGTCGACAATTGCGACACTCACGTATTCACAGATGGCCTGACGTGCAGTTCCCGCCATATGGGCGTTGTGCAGTGCAATGTCAATGGTGACTCGAAAATTGGCCCTAGAGATGATGAAGCAGTTCAGCCATGGCCTGAATGGTGGCAGTGGCGCCCTGGGCCTTCAATACACTGGCATGGGCTACCGGGTCTTGATGGGTGCCGACAAAACCGATGGTGCGGATATGGGCGGCGACGGCGGAGGTCACACCGGTGACCGAGTCTTCCAATACGAGGCATTGGATGGGGGCCATGCCTGCCCGTTCGGCAGCTTTCAAAAAGATATCGGGCGCGGGCTTGCCGTGTTTGACATCCTGATAAGTGGTAATGGCATCGAAATATCCGGCAATGCCGGTGAGATCGACGGCCAGTTTCACGCGGTCTCTGGGGCTGTTGGAAGCGATGGAAAATGTCAGGCCTCTGGTCTTCAGGCTTTTCAGCAGATCAACCACGCCATCGACAATCTTGAGTTCACGGCGATACATTTCCTCCACCATGCGGTTCTTCACCTCATCCAGGCCTTCGGGAAACACCGCGCCATGCTCTGCCGTCATCATGTCGAGCATGGCTTGAAAGGTGGTGCCAACAAAGCGCTGGTGGGCCTCGGCTTCACTGATTTCGATGCCATAGCGCTGGAGCAAGGCCACATCGGCCCGCATGGAAATCGGTTCGGAATCGACCAGAACACCATCGCAATCAAAGATGATATGGCGGAGTTTCATGATCCGAGATGCCTCAAGGCCTTTATCATTTCAACATAGACGGCTTTTTTGAACGGCACCACTGCTGCAACGGCTTCATCCATGGTCATCCATTGCCACTGGTCGAATTCCTGCTTGTGGCCGGGCGGCGTCAGATTGATTTCGCTGTCAGGTCCGGTAAAGCGGCAGGCGAACCACTTCTGTTTTTGCCCGCGGTATTTGCCGCCCCAGCTTTTGCCAATCAGATGTTCCGGCAGATCATAGGTGTACCAGCCCGGGGCCTCTTCAATGATGTGGGCTGATGTGACGGCAGTTTCCTCGGCGAGTTCACGCAAGACCGCTTCCTGCGGGTCTTCGCCCTTGTCAATGCCACCTTGCGGCATTTGCCACCATTTGCCAACGCCATCATCATTCTGTTTTTCAAAACGACGACCCATCCAGACGAGACCGTGGCGGTTGAGCAGCATGATGCCGACGCAAGGACGATAGGCGGTGATTTGGGAGGCTTTCAACATGGGCAAGATATGGAGTCAAAACGGTGGGAATGCAATTGGCTTTCAGCCCGTCGCCACTATCCGAGGCGTCCCTTGTAGGACGCGGTAATGGGCACCAGCACGATGCCACGCTCAGCTGCGGCCTTGGCCCATTCCCTGACGGTGTCGATGGTCACTTCAAGGCCTGAACCCGTGCCAACGGCAAAGCCGGTGCCCGTGGCTTCTTCTTCCAAAAGCGTCAAGGCCGAGATAATGGCCTGGGGCGATGGATCCTGGTCAATGACGATCTTGGCGCGTTTCACTTCGGCACGGGAGGATTTTGCAGCAGCATCCAGGGACGAAAGGGCAAGGGAGCCATCTTCAAGGAAAACAATGCCGCGCTTTTTAAGTTCGCCCAAGACCGGTTTCAGCACCTTGGGCATGGCGAGGAAGCGGCCTCCCATGTAATTTACCACACCTGCATAGCCGGTGAAACGGCTCATGTGCCAGCGCAGGGCGTCAAGGTTTTCAGCTTCGGATGCATCACCCGTCAGGGTCTTGGGGCCGGGATTGCTGGCAGGAAAGCCCAC
>JANONM010000562.1:0-2451 GCA_031420855.1 Hyphomicrobiales bacterium | reverse complement strand
GTGCCCCGAAGGGGCGGAGGTGGGGGACGCAGGTGAATTTTTGATCCCGTTCAGTCAAAAGAAGAGAGTTGTTTCAAGTTGCCGTTGGTATAACAACCGAATATCCTCTGCTTTAACGTCGAACTATTGTGGGTTGTAATGTTTCCCTGTAGTGAAATATGCAATTCATTTTTCACGGATGCGACAGATGGACAAAGCCAAAGGTCTCGACGACATTCCGCGTGGCAAGCCTGCCTTTGACCAGGACCCGCATCGCCTCAGGGAACTGTCCGAGCGAAATCTTGAAGCCGCCATTGGCCGTGAAGTCCGGAATTTTCGGCGTCAACAGGGCATGACAGTTGCCGATGTATCTGCTGTGACGGGGCTGTCGATTGGCATGTTGTCAAAAATTGAAAACGGCAACACCTCACCCTCGCTCACCACATTGCAGGTTCTCAGTCACGCCTTCTCGGTGCCGGTCACCGCATTTTTCAAGAGCTACGAAGAGCGCCGGGAAGCCGTGCATGTAAAGTCGGGAGAACATGTCGAGATAGAACGGCGCGGCACCCGCGCCGGGCACCAATACAATCTGCTTGGCCACATTGGCTCGAATTCGTCGGGTGTCGTGGTCGAGCCCTATATCATCACCTTGACCAAAGAGAGTGACACTTTTCCGGCCTTCCAGCACGAAGGACTGGAGTTGCTTTATATGCTGGAAGGTGAAGTGGATTACCGCCATGGCGATGAGGTTTATGCGCTGAAGCCCGGTGACAGCTTGTTCTTTGATGCTGATGCGCCCCATGGTCCGGAGACCTTGGTAAAATTGCCGGCCCGCTATCTTTCCGTGATCTCTTATCCCCAGGGCAAGGGCGTTTAGAAGTTATTTGGCTTTTGTGCGTTGCAACGAGACTTGTCCTTGACAATTCCTGATATTGGACGTTTCCTCACAGACAACAATATTGCCCGTTGCAAATTGGAATCATCGGATGGGCTGGTGGCAACGGAAAAAAGCCAGACCTGCGGGAGGAACGTCTATGTCAGACCTCAATCAGAGGATTGAGGCCATGTATCGCTCAGATGTGCGCGGTGCGTGGTCGTTTGTGGCGGCACTTTGGGTTGTCGTGCTGTTTGTTCTGTTCATGTCATGGCCACATATCCCGGACAGCGGCGTGCGCATCGTTGCCTTGTTGGCAGCCGCAGCTGTCCTGATTTTAAACACAGCATCGATTGCAGCCATGGTGAACAATTATGCGGCTGACAAAGACTTCATCTATGGTCTTGATATCAAGATGCTGGATGAAGCCCGCAAGAACAAAGGCTGAGGGGGCGCATCATGGCGAAATACACTCCACCCGAACAAGCAAAAGCCATGCAATGGTTCGACATCATTGTGATTGTTGGTGCCATTTTCATGGCGCTCTGGTTCCCGCTCTACATGGGCTGGGCTGGAAATACGAAGACGATTGAAAAAATCGAAAACCCGACTTGGGAATTACTGAAGCAAACGCCTGCCCAGGTCGAGCAATGGGTCAAGCTTGGCTACGCGGATGCCGCCGCCGCCCATGACGTGATTCAAAGCAAGTGGGACTATTCCATCAACTGGATTCAATTGATTTTGTTGGCTGCCGCACTCGTCGGTTACTTCGTCTTTCTGTTCCGTGCCTCTGACAAGGAATACCGCGAAGTGATCGACGAAAAGTTCAACGGCAAACAGGAGCAGCGATGATGTGGATGACAATCGCAAATATCGGTTGGGGTGTGTCAGCGCTGGTTGCAGCCTGGATGCTCTATGACTGGTTCACAACTGACAAGAAATATTCAGAAGCAGAGCTGACATCATCGCGAGAAGGCGAGATTGAAGCGGTGACTGAAGCCCACAAGATTTGAGAGGCCAAAAATGGCACAGGCAAACGCAACCTCCACACATCTTTCACTTTCCCGCGTCCTTGGACCAGCCCATGTTTGGGCCTTGGGCGTGGGCATTGTTCTGGTTGGTGAATATACCGGCTGGAACTTCTCCGCTGACAAAGGCGGCGCCCTTGCCGCATTGATCATCTGCTGGGTTGTAGGACTTCTCTACACCTCGGTGGCGATGATCGATTCAGAAGTCACATCGACAGTGGCAGCCGCTGGTGGCCAATATGCACAAGCCAAGCACATTGTGGGTCCGCTCATGGCGTTCAACGTGGCGCTTTATCTGGTCTTCGCTTACACCATGCTTGAGGTTTCCAACGCCATTGTGGTGGCGGATACCATCAAGGCCTATGCGGGTGAAGGTTTTACCGATTGGCACTACCGGGGCATCATTGCCACCATCATCGTGGTGCTTGCCGCCCTGAATTATCGCGGCGTGTTGATGACACTGAATGTCAATCTGGTCATCACAGCGTTTGCCTATCTCGCCATCATCGTGCTGTTCTTTTCGGTGCAACCGTGGAGCCAGGGCCAGGTGCTGAAGCTTGGTCAAATGAT
>JANONM010000561.1:0-4292 GCA_031420855.1 Hyphomicrobiales bacterium | reverse complement strand
TCACGCCACGTGGCCTGCAAAGCCTGAAACTGGCGATGACGCGGGCCAGCGATGGGCCACGGAGTGATATTCTGGTTGTGCTTGAACAGTTGTCCCTGGTTGCGGACGTCGAAGCAGAAATCCCTGCCACTAAAGTCAGTGTTGCCAACCGCACCAGCAATGCCCAGGCTTTTGAGGTTCTGACCCAGTCCATGGCAGCGCGTTTGCGCGAACAGTCAGATGTGGCAAATTCCAACAAGCCACCTGTGGCCGAGGTTTTGTCGGTTGATCATACCAAGCGCGATGCTGTGGTGCTACCGCTGAAAGCCGGGGCGGTGATGGCGAAATCATTGTTGGAAGAAACGCCATCATCGATTCAAGTCCCTGCACAGGTCGTCGCGAAGCCTGAAATCCAGCATCCCATCACACCGCGCACGCTGCGTGGCCCACCAATGGTGCCAGAGATCATTCGTCGCATTCTGGAAAATGCCACCGACCCCCTGCTGATCAGCCGGGATGCTGAACCGCTGTATGCCAACCTGAAAGCCATTGAGGTTTTGGGTGCCGACAATCTTTCGTCGGTTCTGGCCGATGAAGATTTGTGGACGAGCCTGCATGAGGGAACTGCGGTTCCGGGTCTTGCGGTCACGCGGTCGGTTTTCCCCTGGCACAATGGACCCGCCAATCGCTATGCGTTACAGGGCAAGCGCCTGTTGAAACAGGCTGCTCCCGTAATTCCGCCAACGCTTATTGCTGTTGAGAACGAGGTTCTGGAGCAGCCCGATAGTGGTGTTTCGGAACCAGCAGCCGTTGGGAAACCGGAAAAAATTCCAGAGGTCGAACCCGCAATAGTGCCTGCCGTTACTCCGGTGATTGACGACGTTGTTTCCCGGGTTGATGTGCGAGCCCCGATTGCCAATGATGAACTGCAAGCCATTCTCGATGTGGCCTCCGATGGCATCATCACATTGGACAGGGAAGGCCGAATTCTGAGTTTCAGCGCTGGCGCTGAAGCGATTTTCGGGCAGAACTTCCATGAGGTGCGCGACAAGTCATTGTCGGCGCTCTTGCAGCCCGACAGTCGCAAAGTGGTGCGCGACTATATTGCAGGGTTGAATGGACCAGGGCTGGCCTCGGTTTTCAATGATGGTCGCGAGGTTCTGGCCACCAATGGCCAAGGTGCTGTGGTGCCGTTGTTTCTGACGGTGGGAAAATTGCAATCGCCAAATTCGCGGGCTGCCTTCTGTGCTGTGGTGCGCGACATTACGCCGTGGAAGCGCACCGAACAGGATTTGCGTGAAGCCAAGGAAAAAGCTGAAGCTGCCAACCGGCAGAAATCCGAGTTTCTGGCCCGTATCAGCCATGAACTGCGCACCCCCCTGAATGCCATCATGGGATTTTCCGAAGTCATGCGGCTTGAACGGTTTGGCGAATTGAAAAATGAAAAGTACAAGGCTTATGTGAATGACATCCATTCCAGCGGTTCGCATTTGCTGGCGCTGATCAACGATCTGCTTGATCTGTCAAAAGTCGAGGCGGGCAAGCTTGAACTCAACTTCACGGCGGTCAATCTTGATGATGTGGTGGACCATGCCATGCGGCTGCTGCAGCATGATGCAGCTTCGCATGGTGTGGTTTTGCGCAAAGGTTTGCCCAACAACATGCCGCGGGTAGTGGCCGATCATCGCTCCATGCAGCAGATCGTGATCAATCTTTTGTCCAATGGCCTGAAATACACCAACGTCGGCGGGCAAGTGCTGGTGTCGGCTATGATAGATCAGGCTGGCAACCTGATCCTGCGGGTCAAGGATACAGGCATCGGCATGACTGAGGCGCAATTGCAGTCGGCCATGGAGCCGTTCAGCCGGGTCGAAACAGTTGACCGGGAACGGCAAGGCACGGGCCTTGGCTTGCCCCTGACAAAATCGCTGGTTGAGGCAAATCGGGCGCGTTTTGATCTTTCGTCGGTTGTCGGCAAGGGCACTTTGGCTGAAATCATTTTCCCGGGTACCCGTGTATTGGCGGAATGAAGGGACACCCATGGTGAAGCCCCTGATGGGTGAGCGGCTGCCTTCAACCATCGTGGCAGCCCTACTCGCTGTGCCCCTGTCGCTCCCCATCCTGACGATCATTGTGCTGGCACTTGGCGCAAGCCTGTCGGCTTGGCCGCATTTACTGTCGGTGGTGTTGCCCCCCCTGGCCTGGACAACCCTGTTATTTTGCGGCGGCACTGCCCTTGTAACGCTGCTGCTGGGATGCACGTCAGCATGGCTGATTGCCATGTACCGGTTTACCGGACGTGGCATGTTGCGCTGGATGTCACTTTTGCCGCTGGCCATACCGGGTTACATCACGGCTTTTGTCTATGTGGATTTTCTCACCTATGCCGGACCTTTGCAGGGGTGGCTGCGCGGGATGATGGGGTGGCAAAGACCCGGTGACTATTGGTTTCCTGATATCCGGTCGTTGGCGGGTGCCGTGCTGGTCATGTCGTTGGCGCTTTACCCCTATGTCTACCTGTCGGCACTGGCGGCTTTCGTCAAACAACCGGTGAACCAGCTTTTGGCGGCCAGAACTTTGGGGCGCTCGCCCTTGCGGGCCTTTCTTGACATTACGCTGCCCCAGGCACGGCCTGCCGTGATGGTGGGACTGGTGCTGGTGGTGATGGAATGTCTGAACGACATTGGCGCAGTCAGTTTCTTTGGGGTGCGCACGGTGGGTTACGGAATTTATTCGACGTGGCTCGATCAGGGTGATCTGGGAGGAGCAGCACAGTTGGCACTGCTGGCATTGCTGTTCATTGCCATGCTGATCTGGCTTGAACAGGTTGCCCGCGTCAAGGACGGCTTGTCGCGCAGTGCCAAGGCATCGGCAGAATTGCCATCGCAACGGTTGACGGGATGGCGGGCCTTGCTGGCCCTGGTGGTTGTGGGTTTTCCCGTGCTGTTGGGTTTTCTGTTGCCCGTGCTGCTGTTGTTGGGCCATGGCTTGCGACGGTTTTCATCATCATTGACGGCAGAGTTGGGGACCGCCCTTGGCAATTCCCTGCTGCTGGCTTTTCTGGCCTGTGCGGCAACTTTGCTGGCGGGCCTGGTGACGGGTTATGCCAACCGGCGTGCCGGTTCTGCGGGGCTGCAAAGCCTGACGCGATTTGCCAGCTTGGGCTATGCCTTGCCGGGCACGGTTTTGGGCATCGGCATTCTGGTACCCCTCGCTCAGTTTGATTTGGGACTGAACCATCTGACCGAAGCTATGGGCGGATGGCGGCCCGGCATTATTTTGTCGGGTGGGCTTTTCGGGCTTGTGCTGGCCTATGTCACGCGGTTCATGATCATTTCCCAGGGCACGCTGGATGCGGGTTATGAAAAAATACCGCTGGCCTATGATCACGTGGCGCGGACGTTGGGTCGTGGGCCATGGCGGATTTTCCGGGATGTGCATTTGCCACTTTTGAAACCTTCGATGATAGCGGCCGCGTTGCTGGTTTTTGTTGATGCCATGAAGGAATTGCCGGCAACGCTTATTTTGCGTCCGTTTGATTTCGAGACTTTGGCAACGCGGGTTTTTACACTGGCGTCTTTGGGACAGATTGAAGAAAGTGCCACAACAGCCCTGGCGATTGTCGTCGCGGGGCTTTTGCCAGTGATCATTCTGGCACGGGGTTTGCGCAAGGTTCTGCCGCGGGAATAATTTTTGGACTTGCCTTGAAACTGCCGTATAGGTCTGGGAATATATTGCCATGAACGCTGCGCCTTCCCGATTGACTTCCCCGAATGGCAAACCATTGCTGCTAATGGCAGCGACCCTGCTTTTTATTCTACTGGCCATGGTGACGAGTTGGCTGGTGTTTTTGCCGCAACACATTGTCATGGGTTTGCGGGATGATATCCAGCAACACAGCGGATTTGTCATGGATTTGGCGGGGCCTGTCAGGTTGGGTTTTGACAAAGGTCTGGTGGTTGCCATGGAAGACGTGACCTTGACCCAACCCGACGCACAGCGTGTTCCCCTCTTAACTGTTGACCGCATGGTTTTACCTTTGTCGATTGCCGGTATTTTTGCCGGGTCCAACGAAGCGCAGGAGATTTATCTCGACAATCCCGTGGTCGTGTTGGGTGCTGACAAGGGCGGCAAGCTGATTGGTGAGATCAACGGGAAAAATGATGGTGCGATCGCCGCACAGGCCAACAGGCCTTTCACAATATTTATTCGCAATGGCGGCATCAAGATGCGGTTTGGCCAAAGTGGTCTTGGACTTAACGCATCTGACCTTGACGGTGCGATCACGTGGGAGGCCGAACAGGGATTGGCGG
>JANONM010000560.1:0-5862 GCA_031420855.1 Hyphomicrobiales bacterium | reverse complement strand
TAACCAACGACTTCTTTGTGAACCTGGTGGACATGAACACAGCGTGGCAAAAGTCTGCAACGTCTGATGGCGTGCTGCAAGGCCGTGACCGGGCGACCGGCAAACCTAAGTGGACTGGCACCACGGTAGACCTGGTGTTTGGCTCCAACTCGCAGTTGCGCGCTATTGCCGAAATCTACGCGCAAGACGATGCCAGCAAGAAGTTTGTGGAAGACTTCATTGCAGCATGGACCAAGGTCATGAATGTCGACCGTTTCGACGTGGCTTGAATTTAAACAATGGGCGGTCCTTGGAACAACAAGAGGCCGCCCAATTTTATCTGCTCGCTCAACTTGGTCAGCTTCAATGACTCAAAGCGTGAATTGAAAATTGGCGCAGATATGATATGTTGGATCGGTAAGTACGAAAGGTTTGCCACGATACTTCCATTTGGAAGTCTTCATCCCGGAAATCTTTGGAACCAGAGAGGTTTACAATGTTGACTCCGCCTGATTGTGAAATCTGAATGCATCTGTCTGGTCCAGCATGTTCACGTTGAGTGGACTTGCTATGGGATTTGTATCCAACAAGCGGCACGAGATGCCGCATAAGACCCCGCGCGGAACGCCACCGCCGGGGTCACTGTTTTTCATCAGCCAGCTCCCGCAAAATTGAGCTTCACCTTGGTGATGCAAACCATTAAGCTTGTCCCATGCAGACCGTCATCATTGTTCCAACGCTTGAAACACCTCACTTGCTGCTGCGCGAATTCACGCCTTTCGACACGGATGAACTGTCGGCATTCATGACCCAGCCGCGTTATCAGCGCCATATCACGCACCGCATGCGGGATGGGGCGATGGTGCAGGATTTTGTGTATCGGCAGGTTGCCGCCCAAGCCGACAGTCGTCGGCATGTCTATCATCTGGCAGCCGAAGAAAAACTCTCCGGCGAAGTAATTGGTGAAGGGTTTGTCATTGCCCATCGCAATGGCAGCCATGAATTGGGGTGGGGCGTTCATCCTGCCATGTGGTCAAATGGTTTTGGCACTGAAATCGGACGCGCTTTGCTGGCCTTGGGTTTTGAGCGGCTGAAGGCCCGTACCATGTGGAGCAAGGTCATGGCTGACAATATTGCTTCGATAAAACTGGCCACGCGCATCGGCATGACCCACAAGGAAAGCCTTTCGGCTTATGGCTTGGGCCAAGGCAAAATTGGCCCCGTTGATGTGTTCTCAATTGCCCAGTCAGCGTATTTTGATTTGCCTTACTAGCACCCCCTGACCGCCATATTTTCAGCAAAGACTGCCCCTTGACTGGCGCAGAGCACAGGAGGCTCTTGGCATGCGCAAGGCACATCTGTCGGCTTTTACAATATTGGCAGTGGTTTATTTCGGTGGCACGGCCTTGGCCACGCCTGAAGATTATTGTGCGGCCTATGCCGTTGATTTTGCCAATGCCGGGCCAGATGATCAAGCCATCTGGCAAAAGCGGTTTGATAATGCCGGCAAGGATTGTCTGGCCCAATACGCGATGCCAAAGCCCGAAGCCCAAGTTAAAACCAAACCGAAAGTCAAGCCTGCTGCCGTTGCTGTCAAGATCAAGAAGCCGGCCAAGGTTGTCGCTGTACCCAAAGTCTTGGCCAAGCCACTCGTCACGCCTGCTGCCATCAAAACCAGGGAAGTGAAGAAAGTGGCTGTGGCGGAAGTGAAAATTGTCGCGCAGAGCAAAAAGCCGGAACCCGGTACGCCAGCCTGGATCGATTACTGCACACGCAAATATGTGTCCTTCGATGCCGCGAAAGGCACATATCGCTCAAAAACCGGAACCGCAAGAAAATGCCTGATCACCAATGATTTCAAGTGATGGCATCTTCCAACAGGATTTCTGCGCCCTTCCAGCCCACCATGATGGCGGGCGCGTTGGTGTTTCCAGCGATCAGGTTGGGAAAAACTGCTGCATCGCAAACCCGCAAACCCGTGATGCCATGAACCCTCAAGCGGGAATCGACGACGCTGTTTTGCGGGTCAATGCCCATCCTGCACGTACAAGAGGGATGATAGACTGTGCCACTGCGTTGACGGAAATCATCAATGAGCTGATCATCGGTTTGACATTGGGGACCAGGGCGCAGTTCTTCGGCGATCAACGCAGCCAGCGGTTCGGCAATGGCGATTTTGCGTAAAAATTTCACTGCTGCCAACATTTCCTCTACATCATTTTCTGTCGATAATGCATTGGCCACAATACGGGGATGAACGTGGGCGTCACTGGATTTGATGGCGATCGAACCTCTTGAGGTTGGGCGACAGTTTGACAGTCCCAGTGACAGTCCGGAAAACGGATCGGGTGACAGCACGGGTCGCTCACCAGCTTTCGGCATCAGCGTTGAAAAGGCCTGCATGTAAAGCTGCATGTTGGGGCGCGGCTGGGACGGGTCGGTTTTGAAAAAACCGCCGCCATGATTGATTGACAGTGACAGGGGGCCTGTGCGCGTCAACAAGTATTGCAGACCAACTTTCAACTTGCCCCACCAGGGACGCAGCGTGTCGTTGAGGGTTGGCACGTTCATGCGGTAGGTATAGTTTATGCCGACATGATCTTCGAGGTTTTGACCAACGGAATTGTTGGCTTCGACAACTGAAATACCGTGGTCGCGCAACAATGGGGCTTGGCCAATGCCAGAGAGTTGCAAGAGCTGCGGCGAATTGATGGCACCGCTAGCAAGTATGACTTCACGACCTGCCAAGGCCTTTTGCTCAATACCATTTATCTCGAAGACGACGCCCGTAGCCCGCTTTCCATCGAGGACGATGCGCGTAACCAAGCTGTTGGTTTTGACGTGGAGGTTTGAACGCCGCTTTACCGGATCAAGGAAGGCCCGTGCAGTGCTCAAACGGCGGCCATTGCGGGTGGTGAGTTGATAGATGCCCGCACCTTCCTGGTTCGCGCCATTGAAGTCGGGATTGAAAGCCAGGCCCAGTTTTTCGCAAGCCTTGATATAGTCCAGTGTCAGGGAATGGACCTGGGAACTCGGATCGCTGGTATGCAAGGGGCCACCAGCGCCACGGAAGTCATCGGCACCCGCAGCGTTGTCTTCCAGGGCTTTGTAGGCTTGCAAGACACTGTCCCAGCCCCAATTTTTTCCAGCGGCTTGTTCCCAATTGTCATAGTCATCGCGATGGCCACGGATGTAAACCATGGCATTGATTGAACTTGAGCCGCCGAGAATTTTCCCGCGCGGCCAATGGTCTTGTTGGCCGTTCAGACCGGGGTCTGGTTCTGCCTTGTACATCCAATTCACTTGGGGATCGTAAAAAGTCTTGCCGTAACCCAACGGCATTTGAACATAGAAACGTTTGTCATGGCCACCGGCTTCCAGCAGCAGCACCGTATAGCGGCCATTGGCGGTCAGCTTGTTGGCAAGCACGCAACCGGCTGATCCTGCTCCCACAATGATGTAGTCATAGCTTTTCATGGTTCGACATAGTGCTGGTTTCAACCGATTTGACAAGCATATAGGCGGTGAAAAAAATTCGAGTAGTGCAAGCAGCTTCAGGTATTGTTTGTTCGCAGAATTTGCCATGCTGGCAACCAAAGGGTCAGAACCATGAAAATCACGGATTTAAAAGTCTTCATCGTCGGCAATCCGCCGCCGGGTTGGGGCGGGCGTTATTTCACATTTGTGAAGTTGACGACTGACAATGGCATCACCGGCATAGGCGAATGCTACGGTGCCACATTTGGCCCCAAGGCGATGACGGCCATGATCGAAGACACCTTTGGCCGCTATGTGCTTGGCATGGAACCATTTCACATTGAGGCCCTGTGGCGAAAAGTCTATGGCTCAGGCTTTACCCATCGCCCCGATGTCAGCCTGATGGGGGTCTTGTCGGGCATCGAAATTGCCCTGTGGGATATTATCGGCAAGGCGCTAGACAAACCAGTCTATGAATTGCTGGGTGGCCGTGTGCACGAGAAGTTGCGCTCCTACACGTATATTTATCCAGACCTTGCCAAGGGGCAGGACGACTCGATTTACTGGAATGCCGAACAATCGGCAGAGCGGGCAGCTGATTATGTGAAGCAAGGGTTCACTGGAATCAAGTTTGATCCGGCTGCACCCTATTCCTCATTTGATCCGCGTCAGCCTTCGCTGGAGTCGATGGCGCTGTGTGCCAAGTTCTGCAAGCTCATCCGGGAAGCCGTCGGCGACAAGGCTGATTTGTTGTTTGGCACCCACGGCCAATTCACGGCCTCTGGTGCCATTCGCTTTGCCAAACAAATCGAACCTTACAACCCCCTGTGGTTTGAAGAACCAACACCGCCGGACCGTCCAGAAGAAATGGCGCTGGTGGCGCGGGCGACGTCCATTCCGATTGCGACCGGGGAGCGCCTGACCACCAAGTATGAATTTGGCCGGGTGTTGGAAAACCGGGCGGCCTCGATATTGCAAATGGCACTGGGACGGGTGGGTGGCATTTGGGAGGCCAAGAAAATCGCTGCCATGGCGGAAGTGAACTACGCACAAATCGCGCCGCATCTCTATGCCGGTCCGGTCGAGGCTGCCGCCAATATTCACTACGCCACGTCCTTGCCGAATTTCCTGATCCTGGAGAGCATCGAAACTTTTGGCGGATTCCACGCCAAGCTGTTGAAGAAACCCATTCGCTGGGAGCAGGGCTATGTCATCCCGCCCACGGAACCGGGACTCGGCGTTGAACTCAATGAAGAGGTGGCACTGGCCCACCCTTACACGGGTGACAAATTGCATTTGGAAATGACGAATTATCCGGTGATTTAGCTGGCGTGCAAAAAATGGTGATTGAATGAAATATGGCTACATCGGCCTTGGCAATTTGGGCGGGCATTTGGCGGCGAGCTTGCAACGCCATGGTTTTCAGCTTGTGGTGCATGATCTCGACAAGTCGCTGGCTGATCGCCACGTTGCAGCCGGTGCAACATGGGCCGCCACGCCAACCGAACTGGCTGCACAAGTTGATCACGTCTTTACCTGCCTGCCATCGCCTGCGGTTTCCGAGAAAGTTTTGACGGGTGTGTTGGCTGGCTTGCAGGCGGGATCAACATGGATTGAAAATTCGACGCTGGGACGCGATGAAATGTTGCGTCTTGCAGGTATTGCACAGGCGCAAGGCATTGAGGTTTTGGAGGCGCCCGTTACAGGTGGCGTACATTTGGCGGCCCGGGGCGAAATCACAGTGTTGGTAGGTGGTGAGAAGGCAGTTTTTGAAAAACATCAAGCGGCCTTGCAGGCCATCGGCAACCGGATTTTTCATATGGGGCCATTGGGTGCGGCGGCGGTGATCAAGGTGATCACCAACATGCTGGCCTTCATTCATCTGGTGGCTGATGCAGAAGCCCTGATGCTGGCAAAGCGCGGCGGGCTGGATTTGGGCCAGGCCTGGCAGGCCATTGCTGCCAGTTCAGGCACCAGCTTTGTGCATGAAACCGAGGGACAACTCATTCTCAACGGCAGCTATGACATCGCTTTCAGCATGGATCTAGCGCTGAAAGATCTTGGATTTGCCATGAATTTTGGCAAAGAGTTTGGCGTGCCACTGGATTTGGCCACTTTGACCCGCGATACGTTTTTGCGCGGCAAAGAGGCTTACGGCGGGCAGGCGCAATCGACGCAAATTGCCAAGCTGTTGGAAGATGCGCTGGATACGGATTTGCGGGCACCCGGCTTTCCCGCGCGGTTGGTTTAGGGGCAATTGTTGTGGGGTATGGCCGTGGTCCCCCACCTCCGGCGCTTCGCGCCACCTCCCCCCCGATGAAGAATTGGGGTGGAGGGCGAACTCAGACACTGCCCTCCAACCCGCCCCTTCGGCGGGGTGGAGGTGGCGCAACGCGCCGGAGGTGG
>JANONM010000559.1:0-9269 GCA_031420855.1 Hyphomicrobiales bacterium | reverse complement strand
TTCAAAATGGGCATGTCGGAATATGACGAGAACGTCGTCTTTATGCCGATCACTGAAGCCCAGGATTTCTTTTCGCTGGAGCAGGGCGTCACCGCCATCGAACTCTATGTCAAAGACCCGGAGCAAATCTCCGCCATGGTCGAAGATCTGCGCAAGGCTGCCGGCGAAGGCAAGATGGTGCAGACATGGCGCGACCGAAATCAGGCGTTCTTCAATGCACTGACAGTGGAGCGCAATGTGCTTTTCATGGTTGTTACCATGGTCGTTCTGGTAGCAGCGCTCAACATAATTTCAGGCCTGATCATGTTGGTCAAAGACAAGAGCCGAGACATTGCAATTCTCCGAACCATGGGTGCAACTGCGGGGTCCATGCAGCGGGTGTTCTTCATTACGGGTGCTGCCATTGGCGTCGCGGGCACGATTGCAGGACTGCTGCTCGGTCTGTTAATTTGCGTCAATGCCGAAAACATCCGCAAACTGGTGCAATGGATTTCCGGCGTCGATCCCTTCAACCAGGAACTCTATTACCTCACCCAACTGCCTGCCAAGGTCGATCCCACGCAGGTGGTGGTGATCACGCTGATGACGCTGTTTCTGACATTCCTTGCAACCCTCTATCCCTCATGGCGTGCTGCCAAACTCGATCCCGTTGAAGCGTTGCGTTACGAATGAAAATTCATCCCGCCATGGAACTCCGCAGCGTCACCCGAATTTATGGCGCAGGAGAAAGCCAACTCAAAATCTTCGATGGTCTTTCACTGACGGTCCATGCCGGTGAAGTGGTGGCCTTGGTCGGCCAGTCCGGCACTGGCAAGTCGTCGCTGCTGCACATCGCCGGATTGCTGGAACGGCCAACCGCTGGCGAAGTGTTCATTGCGGGCCAGGAATGCACCGGCCTTGATGATGCCTCACGCACCCGCGTCCGCCGCATTGGTGTTGGTTTCGTCTACCAGTTCCACCATCTGCTGCCGGAATTCTCGGCATTGGAAAATGTCATCATGCCGCAATTGATTGCTGGTGTTTCGAAAGCCAATGCAACAACACGCGCCAAGGAATTGCTGACACGATTGCAATTGGATCACCGCTATACCCATCGACCCGCCGAAATGTCAGGCGGCGAACAGCAGCGTGTCGCCATCGCCCGTGCCCTTGCCAATCGCCCCCTGTTGTTGCTGGCCGATGAACCCACAGGCAATCTCGATCCTGATACCGCCGCCATTGTTCATGAAGAATTCATCCGCCTCATCCAGGAAGAAGGCCTCGGTGCCCTGATCGCCACCCATAATTTTGAACTCGCGCGCAAAATGAGCCGCGTCATGGTGCTGCAAAATGGCAAGCTTGTGGACGGTTAAACCGGCGCTGCTGCTGGTCGCTTTGCTTTTCACAACCCAATCCCAAGCCGCAGCCAAGCCGGACAAAACTTCTTTTGCGATTTCCGTCTGTGCCGCAATCGACAAAGCTTCCTCCCTGCATGATTTGGACCGGGCCTTCTTCGCCAGACTGCTGTGGAAGGAAAGCCTGTTCGATCCCAACGCCGTCAGCCCCAAGGGCGCGCAAGGTCTCGCCCAATTCATGCCGGATACGGCAGAACGGCGCAAACTGGTTGATCCGTTTGATCCCATTGCCGCCATATCCGCATCAGCGTCGTTCTTAAGCGACCTTAAAAAATTGTTTGGAAACCTAGGCTTGGCAGCAGCTGCTTATAATGCAGGTGAACAACGCATCACCGATTGGCTAGTAGGCAAGCGCGGCATGCCGAATGAAACGTTTGACTATGTATCATTTATCACAGGTCGCGCACCCGATGAGTGGAAAGTCTCAACCGCACGTTTTGACATCCCATCGCTTGGAAAATCCGGCGATTTCAAAACCAATTGCATCGCCTTGGCATCGCGCCAGATTTCCTTGCGTTCCAGCACTGTGGGGCTTGGAAGATCACAGCCTTGGGGCGTGCTGCTGGCCGCCGATTTCAATGAAACCCGCGCCCTTGCGATGTTCAAGCGCCTGAAGCTGCGTTTCCCGGCCATGCTCGACGGCAAATCCCCCATGATCGCCCGCAAGAAAAATCTGTCACGGGGATCGCGCAAAATGGCCTTCGTCATGATTGGCACCAAAACCCAGGCTGAAGCATCAACCCTGTGCAGCAAATATGGCGCAGCAGGTTTGCCCTGCGTGGTGCGAAAAAACAGGTGATAAGGGGGTGGGTAGCACATCAGATTTAGCAGTTTGCAGAAACACCTTCCCCGTTGCCCATCCTTCGAGGCCCGGAAGGGCGGGCACCTTAGGATGAGGTAACTCAATGAGATCCCTCACCCAGAGGTGCGAGCTCTTGCGAGCCTCGAAGGGTTGCCTGGGCTAATTTCAACAATTTCAGTAAACTGTTAGAAACCTGTTACAATCAATGCTGAAAACCAAAAACCTGTACCTGCTGAACAATGCCTGATCCGCTTTTCATCCACCTGCGCTGCCATTCCGCTTTCTCTTTGTCCGAGGGTGCGATCACCATCAAGCAGATGGCCGCACTTGCCGCCAAGGCCGACATGCCAGCCCTCGCGATCACCGACTCCGGCAACCTGTTCGGTGCCCTGGAATTTTCGGATGTGCTGGGCGACAAGGGCATTCAACCGATCATCGGCATTGCCATCAAGGTTGATATGGCAATTGAGGTTGATGCGAACGCCCTGAAACAAAACACCTCGCTGCGGCAGTTTCCCGCGCTGGTTCTGTTGGCGCAAAATGAGCAGGGCTACAACAACCTGATGAAGCTCACCAGTCGCAGCTTCCTCGATGTGGAGGCCAGTGATGAACCCCATGTCAGTTGGGATCTGTTCCAATCCCATAGCAGTGGACTGATTTGCCTGACAGGCGGTCCCTCCGGTCCCATCAACGCCGCTCTGCTTCAGGGTCAGTCCACTTTGGCCAAGGGGCAATTGCAACAGCTCCTGACATTGTTCGGTGACCGCCTTTACATTGAATTGCAACGACATGGCGAAACGGCCGAGCGCACAACAGAAGCGCCATTGGTGGAATTGGCCTATGCTCTCAATATTCCCCTAGTCGCCACCAATCAGGTTTACTTTGCCGCACCCGATGATTTTGCCGCCCATGACGCATTGATCTGTATCGCCGGAGGCGAAGTTGTAGCAGCAGAAGACCGCCGCCGTTTAACCATAGAGCATTTCTTCAAGACCCAACAGCAGATGGCAGCACTCTTTGCAGATTTGCCAGAAGCCATCGAAAATACTGTCGAGATTGCCAAACGCTGCGCATTCCGAGTCGAAGGAAAGAAACCCATCCTGCCGCGCTTTGCCGAAGGCGATGAAGCGGCGGTCTTGCGAGCAGAAGCCTTGGCCGGCATGGAGTTGCGATTGGCCAGCAATGGCATGGCCCCCGGCATGATGCGGGAAGATTATGACAAGCGCCTGGATTTCGAACTGGGCGTCATCATCAAGATGAATTATCCCGGTTACTTCCTGATCGTGGCCGACTTCATCAAATGGGCCAAGGCGCGGGATATTCCTGTGGGGCCGGGCCGTGGCTCGGGGGCCGGTTCACTTGTCGCCTATTCCCTGACCATCACTGATCTCGATCCCCTGCGTTTCAATTTGCTGTTTGAGCGCTTCCTCAATCCCGACCGTGTGTCCATGCCCGACTTCGATATCGATTTCTGTCAGGAGCGGCGCGATGAAGTGATTCACTACGTGCAAGCCCGTTACGGCAAGGAGAACGTGGCGCAAATCATCACTTTCGGTAAATTGCAGGCCCGCATGGTCACGCGTGATGTTGGCCGGGTTTTGCAATTGCCCTATGGCCAGGTGGATCGCCTGTCCAAAATGATCCCGATGAATCCGGCCAATCCGATGACCCTGGGGCAAGCCATTGCCAGCGAACCGCGCTTGCAGGAAGAAGCTGAACGCGACCCCCTCGTCAAGCAGCTTTTTGAAGTGGCGCTGAAACTCGAAGGCCTTTATCGCAACGCTTCCACCCATGCCGCTGGTATCGTCATCGGTGATCGTCCGCTCGATCAATTGGTGCCACTATACCGCGATCCGCGTTCTGGCCTGCCGGCCACCCAGTTCAACATGAAATATGCTGAAAAAGCCGGTCTGGTGAAATTCGACTTTCTCGGTCTGAAAACCCTGACGGTGATCGACAAGGCCCAGCGCATGATCCGCAAGCGTCTGCCGGATTTCAATGCCAACAAAATTCCGATGGATGATCAGGCAACCTTTGCCATGCTGGCCAAAGGCGAAACCGTGGGCGTGTTCCAGTTGGAAAGTGCAGGCATGCGCGATGCCGTGCGCGCCATGCGGGCCGACATGCTGGAAGATTTGATTGCGCTTGTGGCACTTTACCGCCCCGGCCCCATGGCCAACATCCCCAGCTATTGCGCCCGCAAACTCGGCAAGGAACCGGTTGCATATCTGCATCCCATGCTGGAGCCCGTGCTCAAGGATACTTTCGGTATCATCACCTATCAGGAACAGGTGCAGCAGACCGCTCGCGTGATGGCGGGATACACGCTGGCGCAAGCCGATCTTCTGCGTCGTGCCATGGGCAAGAAAATCAAATCTGAAATGGACGCCCAGCGCGAGATTTTTGTGGCAGGTGCCATCGCCAACAAAGTTGACAAGGAAACCGCCAATCTGGTTTTTGACGCTTGTTCGAAATTTGCCGAATATGGCTTCAACAAATCCCATTCGGCACCTTATGCCTACATCAGTTACCAGACGGCATATCTCAAGGCCAATCATCCGGTGGAATTCCTTGCCGCCTCCATGACCCTCGACATGGGAAACACCGACAAGCTGATGCAATTCCGTCAGGAAGCCCAGCGCTTGGGCATCCCCGTCATCTCACCGTCAGTCAATGAAAGTTTCGTTGAGTTCACCGTGCGCGATGGAAAAATCATCTACGCCTTGGCAGCTTTACGCAATGTCGGTGCAGGGGCCGTCGCCCATATGGTGCAAAAGCGGGAGGAGGGAGGGCCATTCTCTTCGCTCGCTACCTTTGCCCGCCGGGTCGATGCCAAATCCCTTAACCGCCGCGCCCTCGAAAGCATGGCCAAGGCTGGGGCTTTTGATTGTTTACATGGCAACCGGGCGCAAGTGCTTGAAAGTGTCGAGATGCTGATCGGCCTGTCCAATCGCGCCTCCAGCGAAGAAGCTGCGGGCCAAAACGATTTGTTTGCGGGCGGCGGAAAATCTGCTGTTTCAGCACCCGAACTGGTTTTGCCGCCACGCGACAATTGGTTGCCCATGGACCGTTTGGCCCATGAATTTGAAGCCGTGGGTTTTTATTTGTCGGGTCATCCCCTCGATGAGTACAAACAATCCCTCAAGCGCCTGAATATCGAGCCCTATGCTGAATTTGCCAACAAAGTGCGGAACGCTGGTGTCGCAGCCGCCAGACTGGCGGCGACCGTAACGCAAAAGCAGGAGCGGCGCTCCAAGGCCGGCAACCGCTTTGCATTTGTCTCGTTTTCAGATGCGACAGGCCAGTTCGAAGCCATCTGTTTTTCAGACACCCTGTTGGCCGCCCGTGAAATGCTCGAACCAGGCAAATCCGTGATCATCCGCGTTGAGGCTGATCTGGATGGCGAAGAAGTCAAAATGCGCCTGCAAGCCGTAGAGTCGCTCGACAAGGCAGCCGCCAGCGTTGTTCAAGGCGTACAAATATTCATCCGCGATGAAAGTTCTTTGCAGTCTATTTCCAAGCGGCTGCAAAAAGGCGGCAAGGCACCCGTGCTGCTGACCTTGATGGCGGAAGGTGGCAGGGAAGTTGATATCTCTTTAGGCAATGGTTTTGTCATGTCACCACAAATTCGCGGTGCCCTGAAAGCCGTCCACGGCGTCGTGGACGTCCATGACCTATAACACGATACCCAAGCAATCATTGCTGTGGCGCATGCTTCGAGGCCCGCGAAGGCGCGGGCACCTCAGCATGAGGATTGTTGGATTGGCCGCGCACATCACGCTCCCCCTCACCCTGAGGCGCGAGCCCTTGCGAGCCTCGAAGGGAGCGATCCAGAAAAATTTTCAATTACCTGCCGAGACGCTCAAGCGACGTTTGAGGTCGGAACCTTTTGATCAATCTGCTTGACGAATTCGATGCCGACGCCATTTTCAAGATAGCGCACAACCCGGCCCTTCATTTTGCCGACCATCAGATATGTTCCAATTGAAGGCATCACATCGGTCTTGATGGCAGCTCCTGATACGGAGATGTCCATCACTTCGCAGGCGTAAACCCGGCCATCTGGCAATACGATGCTGGAAGCCTTGTCCTTGGGTTCAAATCGGGCATGTCGCCGCTGGTCCGATGTGTCACCCGTCGTCCGTTGCTTCACCCATTCAATGCGGGTCAGCAAGCGTTCAAGCCGCGCACCAGAATAAGAATAGAGAACTTTGAAACCGCCATGCACGGCCGCACCGGATTTCACTTCAACCCGACCGAGATCTTCAAGGTAGGCCACAATGGCCAAGCCTGGAGGTGGGATTTCAGACGTAATGAAGGTGGCACCTTCGCCAGTCATATCCAAAACCTGACACGCGTGTTCGCTCATGTCGGGGAGCATAAACCGCCCGAACACAACACCGGCCAAACCACCGGCTGCTGGAAGCAAACTATTATCTTGAGCTAGTGCATTCACAGTTGAACCTCAAAACGCGTTCCCCGTTCTCCCCTGGGGCGTAACCCGACTTTCACCAGGATTTAACTGGTTTAGGGCGCAGAGAGTAAAGGTCGCGTTAAAAGGCTGCTACAACTAGTAGTACATTTGAAAAATAACACAATCTTTGAGGGCAATTTTATTCCTGAATACCAATTAAATGGATTTTCCACCATTGATAATGGCAAAACGGCCAAACTTTGGTCTGGCCAGAAAGTTCACAGCAAGGCGGCGTGGTGCCTCGCGGTGTTCAGTCCAGATCATCCGGGCTGAAATCAGCTCGCGGCCCAAAATGGCCTTGTGACCGATTGCGCCGACATCACGAAAGGCAAACAACCCGCCGATCAGTTGCACGCGGTTGTTGCCCCGCATTTGAATTGGAAGGGCAATCATTTCAGCCGCCACAACTTGCCCCGTATCGGTTTTCAGGCGCATGCGGACCAGGGCAGGCTGGTAGTCGGTGAGGGCCAAGGTCAAATGTTTGCGCACCACGTCTGATTCAAAATTGTCCCAACCCGCAAGCGCGTCCCTGCCGGTCTGGTTCTCATTGAAAAGTCGGCAAACCCGCGAACCTGCGAGACGGAATTTGTAGGAATTGCGCAAGTTGTCCCGGTCCAGCACAACAAGATCGGGCATCAGGTCTTTGATGCTGTCAAAGGTAAAGGCTTCCCGTGTCGGGTAAGCTTGTTCTGCCCGCAAGGTTTCCCACAGGGAAAACAGGCGGCGACTGCCCGGATGAAGAATTTGGCTGTCGGCGGCGTCTTGAATGGTTGTATCTAGAGTAAGCATCTTTAACTCCTGGCCGGACAAGTTCTGGACTTGTCCCAATTGGAAACGGTTTCGCCTATGCTCTGCACACCTCGTGCCAACTGGCCGAAGAAGAATTCGACACAATGAGAGACCCCGGCTACTGGCCATGACTGAAACTGATCCAAAAACCGCCAGCCAACAGCCAGCCATCTTCAACGTGCCGACCGTCGTGTTGCTGACCATTGGTTTGCTGGTTGTTGTCCACGTGGGCTTGTGGGTTTTGGGCCGGGACTGGCAGGTCTGGTCGCTTTATGCCTTCAGCTTCATACCGTCGCGATTTGGTGGCCCTGAAATGCCTGCATTTCCGCAAGGCGCCCAATATTGGACTTTCGTGACCTCAGCCTTGCTCCATGCTGACGCTTTCCACCTTGCTTCAAACTGCTTTTGGCTGCTGGTATTTTCCACTCCAATTGCACGACGCTGGGGTGCGCTGCGTTATTTGATTTTTTGCATATTGGCCGCAACAGCAGGTTCCGCCGCCATGCTGATTGCCCACTGGCAACAATTTATCATTGTTGTGGGGGCATCTGGTATCGTCTCTGCTGCTTTGGCTGCTGCTGTGCCGATCATGTTTGCTGATGGTTTTTCCTATGGCCGAACATCCGATGGCGAATACAGGCGACTGAATGTGCTGACACCCCGGCAATTGGCAGTTAACTACCGGGCCCTGATCTTCACGGCGGTTGTTCTGGCGATGACGTTGTTGTCGGGAGCCAGTCAAACCCTGAGCGGCACAGCCTTTCTGGAAGAACGCAGCATCGCCTGGCAAGCCCATTTGGGAGGCTTCATCGCTGGTTTCATCCTGTTTTATCTTCTGGACAGATGGAAGGTTTCCGCCACCGCAAAACCGTGATAGTATTTTCAAACATAGTCCACAGGTGGAGGCCAACATGTCAGTTGCCCATATTCTCAGCGTCAAAGGCCGGACCATCGTCTCGGCAAAACCCGGCGATACGGTTGAAAAAATCGTCCAGTTGCTCGCAGAAATGCGCATTGGAGCTGTCGTCATCACCAATCCAAAGGGTGAAATGGCCGGCATCGTTTCTGAACGCGATGTGGTGCGCCACATGGCTAATCATGGTGCAGCGATTCTGGCAAAACCTGTCGAAACGATCATGACCCAAAAGGTCTTGACCTGCAGCGTCGAAGACAGTGAACAAGAATTGATGGCCCTGATGACCACCCACCGGGTCCGGCATTTACCTGTTGTCAAAGAAAACAAACTGGTTGGAATGATATCCATCGGCGACGTGGTAAAATACCGCATCGAAGCCATAGAACGCGAAGCCGAAGATATGAAAGCCTATATTGCCAGTGCCGGATAGGGCCGACACTGCGCAATTTGTCGGAAGTTTTTCCAAATCCCCCACCTCCGGCGCTCCGCGCCACCTCCTCCCCGAAAGACGCGGGTTGGAGGGCATTCACCCTCCACCCCGATTCTTCATCGGGGAGGAGGTGGCCGAAGGCAGGAGGTGGGGAAAGTTTGCGATTTCTGATCAAGTTTGCTCAAGCAAGAAGTACAGTCTGAAAACGGAAAATCGTATTTATCTTCCGTCGCTCATCTTCAAACCGCCGCCCTCAACCTCTCGATAGAAACAACTCCGCCGACCCGTATGGCAGGCGTTGCCGACACCTTGCGCTTCCACGGTCAATAGCAGGCAATCCTGGTCACAATCCACGCGCATTTCAACAACCCGGAATGTTTCGCCCGAGGTTTCGCCCTTCATCCAGAGCTTGCCGCGTGATCTGCTCCAGAAGTGGATTAAGCCCGTAAGCTGGGTCGCAGCAA
>JANONM010000558.1:0-2126 GCA_031420855.1 Hyphomicrobiales bacterium | reverse complement strand
GATTGAGCATCTGCTTTATTGGTCAGATTCACTCATTCATCTCATTGTCCCATCTCACCCGTTGCTGTTCCTGTACAATTTGCAGATCACAGGAACGGGCGCTGTGGTTGGCCACATCGGCTTTGACAAAATGGAAGTGGGTGAAAATGGAGGAGTAGATACACATGCTTTTGCCCACTACCTGCATCACAAGCATTTTGAAGTGAACTACGCTGATGGCGCGACAGGTATCGATAAGTTGTTTGGCACCTGGCACGACGGCAGCAAGGAAGGCCAAGAATTGATGGATGCGCGCTACGCAAAGAAGGTTGCAAAGATGAACGAGAAATCATGACACTCCGTATTGGCATTATTGGTGCTGGCATCATGGGGGCGGACCACGCCCGGATATTTGCAGAGGAAGTACCGGGTATAAGTTTGCAAGTAATTTGCGATGCTGATCAGTCGCGAGCTAAACTTGCGGCGGATGCAAACGGGGCTAAAACAGTAACCACCGATCCACTGGCAGTGATCAACGATGCGTTTGTAGATGCCGTGGTGATCGCGGCACCTGATCAGTTCCATGCGTCTCTGACACTCGCTTGCATCGCTGCGGGAAAACCAGTGCTGTGCGAAAAACCCTTGTCGCAGGATTCGAAAGAATGCCTCGCGGTGTTGGATGCTGAAGAAAAGTCCGGCAAGCGCCTCGTGCAAATCGGCTTCATGCGCCGCTTCGATCCTTCTTATACCGAGATCAAATCGATGTTGGTGCGCGGTGACCTTGGAAAAGCTCTGATGTTCCATTGCTTCCATCGCAATGTCGCTCCGGCTTATGATTTCCGCCCCGAAATGGCGATCTGCAACTCTGCACCCCATGAGTTTGACGTGGCGCGTTGGATGCTGGATTCCGATTTCAAATCGATCAGCGTGTTCCGCCCGCCAAGCGGTGGCGAAACTGCTCCGGTGTTCATGGTGCTGGAAACGGTTGCTGGCCAGTTGGTCAACATCGAAGTCAATATCAGCGCGACCTATGGATATGACGTGCGTGGCGAATTGGTGGGCGAAAAGGGCACGGCGTTTTTGCGGGCTCCCGTTCATGCTGACGTCAATTTGGGACTGAAACAAATCAACACCTATCCCGCTGATTGGCGTCCGCGTTTTGTCGATGCCTATCGCCAGCAAAACCGCGCGTGGGTGAAATCCGTGCAAACTGGCAAGCCCAATCTGGGTGCTTCGGCATGGGATGGCTATGCGTCCACCGTTGTTGCCGAAGCAGGCGTTGAAGCGCTGCACACCGGCAAAACCATTGGCGTCAAGCAAATCCCCAAACCCAAATTCTACATGTGAGACGACAATGAAAATCGGAATGGTAACAGACTCGTTGGGGCATCTGTCGTTGGACGACATGCTCGACACGGCTGCACGGTTGGGCATCATGGGCGTTGAATTCAATGCCGCCAACTGGACGTCAGCTCCGCACCTGAACTTGCAAGCACTGCTCGACAGTCCAGCAGAACGGCGCGACCTTGTGAAGTCTGTCAAGTCGCGTGGATTGGATATCATCGCGCTGAATGCCAACGGCAATCAGCTTCACCCTACTGAAGGGGACACGCAATCCAAAGCATTACATGACACCATTCGGGTTGCAGGCTCACTGGGAATAGAGACTGTTGTTCTCATGTCTGGTCTTCCTGAAGGTGCTGCTGGTGACAAGATGCCCAACTGGGTTGTGTCGTCTTGGCCGCCTGAAACCCAGACCATGCTGAAGTATCAATGGGAGGAACGCGCACTTCCCTATTGGGCCAAGTTTGCGGCGTTCGCAAAAGAACATGGCGTCAAAAAATTGGCCGTCGAATTGCACGGCAATCAGCTTGTATACAATGTGCCAACACTGCTGCGCTTGCGCAAGGAAATTGGTCCCATTGTCGGGGCAAACCTTGATCCCTCGCATCTGATGTGGATGGGCGCTGATCCACTTGCAGCCATTGACGCATTGGGTTCCGGCATTCTTCACACCCACGCCAAGGACACCTTTATCAACAAACCAGTTGCAGCGCTGACCAGCCGACTTGAGAACGGTTCCCTCATGGATGTTCCGGGCCGCGCCTGGAGTTACATCACATTGGGTTACGGCAACGGCCAGCAAT
>JANONM010000557.1:0-3095 GCA_031420855.1 Hyphomicrobiales bacterium | reverse complement strand
GAGGTCGGGCACTTCGTCTGGGTCAACCCAGTCTTGGGCCATAAGTTTTTTGTTCGCGTTCATTGGCTTTCCTCATGCTGATGATACGACGACGGCCACCTCGCGGTGTCCAAGCCAAAACCACCATGCGTCCCAAAAGTTTCCCAAAAGTGACAAACCGCGTTTCACCGTAGTCCTTGCGACCATCATCAATAGTGATTACTGGATTCTCAAAGACTAGACCTGCATCCGCCATGTTCACGCCTCGTTGCTCCAGCGTGACCATTTGCTTCAAAGGATCGTATTCGATCTCCATATTTTATTGTTACTACATTAATTTGCGCATAGCAATCATCAGCTCACATTATCCGGTAGCACTTCCTTGCGCTTTGCCATGAAGCTCAGCAAAGCTTCGTCGATGCCTTGATCGAGTGGGGGGGCTTCGTATTCGCGCAGCATTTTTTTCCACTGGGTATTGGCGCGGACAACGATGTCTTTTGAGCCTTCGTCCTGCCATTGTTCGAAGGAGTTGTTGTCGGCTAAACCAGAGCGCCAGAAGGCGGTTTCGAAATTGGCTTGGGTGTGGGTTGATCCCAGATAGTGGGAGCCGGGGCCGACTTCGCGGATGGCATCCATGGCTTGGCCATTTTCGGAGAAATCCACGCCTTCGGCAAATTTCTGGAACATGGTGAGTTGATCGGCATCCATGATCAGTTTTTCATAGCCAGAGGACAATCCGCCTTCGAGCCAGCCTGCGGCATGCAGACAGAAATTCACGCCCGACAAGATTGTCGACCAGAGTGTATTGGCGCTTTCATAGGCGGCCTGGGCGTCCGGGACTTTCGAACCGCAGAGAGCTCCGCCGGAGCGGAAAGGCACCCCCATGCGCCGCGCCAATTGGGCGGCACCGAATGTGACATGAGCGGGTTCTGGTGTGCCGAAAGTCGGCGCACCGGATTGCATTGACATGGAGGCCGCGAAGGTGCCGAACACCACAGGTGCGCCGGGGCGACAAAGCTGGGTTGTGGCAATGCCCACAGATGCTTCCGCGAGGATTTGCGTAAGGGTGCCCACAGTTGTTGTCGGAGACATGGCGCCCGCGACGATGAAGGGCGAGATGACGGTGGCCTGATTGGCACGGGCGAGCACTTTGAGTGCGCCCAGCATCACGCCATCCCAGACCATGGGCGAGTTGGCGTTGATGAGTGAGGTCATGACGCAGTTCTGGTCAACGAATTCCTTGCCGAACACCATTTCCGCCATGGCGACGGAATCTGCCGAACGCTCACCCGCCGTGACCGATGCCATGAAGGGTTTGTCGGAATATTTGATGTGGGTATAAATCATGTCCAGGTGGCGCTTGGCCACGGGAATGTCCACAGGTTCACACAGGGTGCCGCCTGCATGATGCAGGCTCGGCAACATGTAGACCAGTTTGGCAAAGTTGCGAAAATCCTCAATCGTGGCATAGCGGCGGCCTTCATCGAGATTGCGGATGAAGGGTGGACCATAGACTGGCGCAAAAACCGTATTGTTGCCGCCGATCACCACATTGTTGGCGGGGTTGCGGGCGAATTGTACATATTCGCTTGGCGCTGTCTTGATCAGTGAACGGACCAATCCCCGGGGAAAACGCAGGCGGAAGCGGCGAGGGTCCAATGGCGATGCCTTGACGTCGGCACCAGCTTCCTTCCACATCTGCACGACTTCTTCGTCTTCATAAATGTCGATGCCGGTTTCCTGCAATACTGTGTCAGCGTTGCGCTCAATCAGTTCGAGTTGATCATCTGAATAAGGCTCATACAGCTTGATGTTGCGGCGAATATAGCCAGCATGTTTCACTGCCGTATTGGTGCGCAAAGCCCGCCGAGCATCTGCTCCACCGCGGGCGCGGCGACCAGTTGAAGCAACAGTTGAATCAGCATCGGTCATGTTTGTGCGGCCCTGTTGAGAAATCTTCACCAGCCCCATGTTTAGGCGAGGTAACGTCTGTTCAGGCGGCAGCAAACGTCAGGCGGTGGTGCGGAAACGACGGGCTATTGTGTGAGTTGTTTGTCTGACGCAATCAATTCATCATCGCTCAAAATTTTGTAAAGGCCACCGTCTGGCTCGTCCTCATCGGTGAGAACGAAAAGATGGCCCGTTGGACCTTGAACAATGTCGCGGAACCGGGCGAAGCCATCAAAGAGTTTCTCTTCTGCGACAACAGTATTTCCCGTCACCTTTAAACGGGCGATATGGGAGCCTGCCAGTGCGCCTGCGAAAAGACTGCCTTTCCAGTTCGCATATAGATTTCCAGTATAGAAAGTTAGTCCCGACGGCGCAATCGACGGATCCCAATAATGCAGGGGTTGCTCCATGCCCGCTTTGACGGTGCCTTCACCGATTTTTGCGCCATTGTAATTTTTGCCGAAGGTAATGATCGGCCAACCATAGTTACGGCCGGCCTTTGGTGTGTTGATTTCATCGCCACCCTTGGCACCGTGTTCCACGGTCCAAAGTTCGCCGGTTTCGGGATGCAACGTTGCACCCTGGATATTGCGATGGCCGATTGACCAGACTTCAGGTGCCCAGTCTGGCAGATGCGGATTGCCGGGTGCGGGGGAGCCTTCGGTGGTAATCCGCAAAACCTTGCCGAGATGAGACGCCGGGTTTTGTGCTTCCATGGCGTGGGAACCCCGTTCGCCTGTGGTCACGAACAAGTTTCCAGTGCGATCAAATACCAATCTTGAGCCGAAGTGCTGCTCACTCTCTATGGCCTGGTTTTGCCGGAAAATCACTTTGCCTTCGTCAAGCCTCGTGAAGTCAGCGTTCAATTTTGCCCGAAACACAGCCGTGGCATTGCCGCCGTCGCGCCGTTCGGAAAATGACATGTAGATTCGGCGGTTGATGGAAAATTTTGGATCGATGGCGATACCCAACAATCCGCCTTGGCCCTCTGCATCTACAACAGGAGTTCCGGCAATCGCTGGCCCAAGTTTGCCGTCGGGAAAGGTTACACGGCGCAACCTTCCGGGGCGCTCGGTCAATAACAGCGAACCATCAGGCAGGAATGCCATGCCCCAGGGGTGAGCCAGCCCGGTTGCAACGGGATGCAAAGCGGGCGCTGGACTTTT
>JANONM010000556.1:0-2573 GCA_031420855.1 Hyphomicrobiales bacterium | reverse complement strand
CATCAGTTTCGTCAATCCTCACCGCTGGCGCAGTGCCGATGTTCGCAGATGTGGACATCAACAGTGGAAACATTACGCCCGAATCGGCTGCACGGGTAATTACCTCACGTACAAAAGCCATTCTGCTGGTACACTTGGCAGGCTGGCCCTGTGACATGACTGGTTTCGCCGCGCTCGCCAGTACCAAAGGTCTACTTCTGGTTGAGGATTGTGCGCAAGCCCATGGTGCTGCCTGGAATGGTGTAGAGGTCGGTAGCCAAACCGACATGGCGGCCTGGTCGTTCTGTCAGGACAAGATCATGACCACCGGAGGCGAGGGGGGAATGGTCACCATGTCGTCGCGAGATTTATGGGCCAAAGCATGGGCCTACAAAGACCATGGCAAGTCATGGGAAGCCGTCTATGACCGCCAACACCCCCCCGGCTTCCGATGGGTTCATGAATCGATTGGCACCAATTGGCGCATGCTCGAAATGCAAGCAGCAATTGGAAGAATTCAGTTGCATCGAATGGCAGCTTGGACGGCCAAACGCACGGCCAACGCCAATGCGATTATGGATGCAGCAAGGAATTTTACAGCTGTGCGTGTTCCTGATGTTCCAAGAGCGGCGCGACATGCACATTACAAATCATATCTATATGTAAGGCCAGAGGCGTTGAAATCAGACTGGAGCAGAGACCGAATTGTGGCCGAGATAAACGCGCGCGGCGTGCCGTGTTACCACGGTTCCTGTTCGGAGGTTTATCTCGAAAAAGCCTTTGATCGTGCGCCAGGTCGACCGGCAGCCCGACTTCCTGTGGCCCGGGAACTTGGTGAAACAAGTATCATGTTTTTGGTCCATCCGACATTGACGCAGGCAGAAATTCACCTTACCACGACCACGCTTCGGGCAATATTGATCGAAGCCCAGCGCTGAACGCGGAAGAATTGAGGTGTCAATTGTCAAATTTACCGCTTGAATACAATGGTGGACTTTGGTTGGTGACCGGCGCTGCTGGCTTTATCGGCTCCAATATTGTGGAAACCCTCTTGCGCGAAGGCCAAAGGGTAAGAGCGCTTGACAATTTTGCTACGGGCTATGCGAAAAACATCGAAGCAGTGCAAAGAAATGTAGGACCCGAAGCGGCGGTGCGCTTTGAGTTTGTTGAAGGCGATATACGCGACAGGCACCTATGTGCGAGTGTTATGTCGGGCGTTTCCCATGTTTTACATCAGGCAGGGCTTGGATCAGTGCCGCGTTCACTGGCTGATCCTATTGCAACAAATGAAGTCAATGTCTCCGGTTTTCTGAATGTATTGGATGCAGCGCGGCGAGCCGAAGTAAAAAGTTTCGTTTATGCAGCATCAAGCTCTACTTACGGCGATGAGCCCAATTTGCCTAAAATCGAGAATCGCATCGGTGAGCCCTTGTCGCCCTATGCGGTGAGCAAGTTGGTCAATGAGATCTATGCCAAAAACTATCTTCGGGTTTATGGTTTCCGGGCGACCGGACTTCGATACTTCAATGTTTTCGGTCCTAGACAAGACCCCAACGGGACATATGCTGCCGTGATCCCAAAATGGACGGCCTCAATGATTGAAGGTCGTGACGTGGTCATCAATGGCGACGGGAAGACCAGTCGGGACTTTTGTTTTGTTGCCAACATCGTACAAGCCAATATCAGAGCTGCGCTTGCGCCGCTCGACTCGCAAGGCGAGGTATACAATGTTGCATTTGGTCGACGAACGAGTTTGCTGGATTTGTTCCGCTTGTTGCGAGACGAGTTGGGTCGACTGCAAATCCACTACGGCAAGGCGCCTGTTTTTGCTGAATTCCGCAAGGGCGATGTACGCCACTCACTAGCCGATATTGGAAAGGCGCGAGAGCTGCTGGGCTATGACCCAGACTTTTCGGTTGAAGAAGGGTTGAGACTCGCCATGCCTTGGTATGCCGCACAATACGCAGAAATTCCGACAATTACTGGAAAATTTGAACAGGTGAAATCGTGAACGAAAAAATTGCAGTGCTCGGGTTGGGCTACGTTGGCCTGCCGGTTGCGATTGCATTGGCTAAGGCGTTTGAGGGGACTGTCGGATTTGATACCTCAACCCGTCGTATTGAAGCCTTGAAAAAAGGACATGACTGGACAAACGAAATTGATGATGTAACTCTGTCAGAATCAAGCCTGATACTCTCAGATTGTGCGCAGTCTCTCGCTGGCTGCAGTTTTTTTATTGTTACAGTCCCTACACCCATTGATGAGCAACACAGACCAGATCTGTCGCCTCTTGAAAGTGCATGCAAGCTAATAGGGCCAGTTCTCAAAAGAGGTGGGGTAGTTGTGTTTGAATCCACTGTTTATCCCGGTGTGACGGAAGATTTCTGTGGCCCACTATTAGAAAAATACTCTGGATTGAAACGTCGAGTTGATTTTGCATTGGGGTACTCTCCTGAACGTATCAACCCCGGCGACAAAGAACACCGCCTGGAAACCATTACCAAAATAATTGCTGCAGAAAATCCCGAGGCATTGTCGCGGTTGAGAGTAGTTTATGGTGCAATAGTGAGAGCGGGTTTGCATGAAGCACCCAC
>JANONM010000555.1:0-3117 GCA_031420855.1 Hyphomicrobiales bacterium | reverse complement strand
GTGCAGGGGAGTTTCTTGTTGAACTTGGCCATGAAGGCTTTCTGTTCGCTTTCATCACAAATGATGTCTTTGCGGGCAAAGTTCACCAACACGTCGGGGAATTGCGGGAAGCCATAGTAGTTTGGCGTTGAGTTGGGATAGGTCGAATAGGCATTCAGGGGCGCTGGATGCATGTCGGCCATGGTTGATTTCAATTCCGGATCAGCATCAATCAAATCGTTGACCTTGCGGAAGTAACCGCCTTCAACGAAAGCACCCAGCCATTGCGAATCCGAAACGGCGAAATTGTATTTCTGTTCGCCTGATGTGAGGGATGCGTTGACGCGGGTGTAGAAGTCAGGCCATGGAATGAAGTCCACTTCCAGCTTCACGGTGTTGCCGGTTTTCGACTTGTATTGTTCGTCGAACATTTTCTTCATGATGCGGGTTGGCGGCCAATCCGGCACAGCCATGGTCAGCGTGACTTCTTCGGCGAAAGCGAAAGTCGCGCCGCCGACCATCAATGAAGCAGCAAAGCCTGCTGCTGTCACAATTCCCTTGAGTTTTGTCATATCGGTCATTTGTAGGTTTCCTCCCTTTGTTACCAATATTGCTTGAGGTTCTTCACTTTCGGACTTTCGATCAACTGAAAGCCTGACCGCTGGAAGCGCGGAATAAATGAATTTTTTTAGGGTCGATGGCGATTGACGCAGTGTCGCCGGGTTTGATTGAGGTGGCGCGGCTTTCCGGCAGCACAATACGCAACATTTCGCCCATGGCTTCCACAGAAACGACGGTGATATCGCCGAGGGGTTCCAGCATGTGCACTGTTGATTTTATGGCTGTGGCAGATTTTTCGCCAAACGAAATGTCGTTGGGGCGAATGCCGATCAGGGCTTTTTCGCCAGCTGAGGCTTTCAGATTTCGGATCGCAGCCCAGGTCCCCAATGGGGAGTTGAGGGACTTGCCATCTTTTGAAATGGTGCCACCCACCATGTTCATGTGGGGCGAACCAATTTTTCCGGCGACATAGGTGTTGACGGGATTTTCATAGAGTTCATCCGGTGTGCCGCGCTGCACCACTGTGCCATCTTTCAACACTGCTATTTCTTCACCCATCGACAATGCCTCAAGTTCATCAGGTGTGGCATAGACAATAGTCATGCCAAACTGGCGGTGCAAACGTTTGAGTTCGGCGCGCATGTCATGACGCAACTTGGCGTCAAGATTGGTGAGAGGTTCATCAAGCAGCAGGATTTTTGGCCGCAGAATGAGTGTTCGACCAAGTGCCCCGCGCTGTTGTTCTCCGCCTGACAAGGTGTTGGGTTTGCGTTCCAGGCGATGGGCCAGTTTCAACATGGTAGCGGTTTCGTTGACGCGGCGGGTGATTTCGCCAGTGGCAATGCCCTCCTCGCGCAAGGGATAGGCGAGATTGTCGAACACGGTGAGATGGGGGTAGAGTGCGAAGGATTGGAACACCATGGAGACGCCACGGCCCGCAATCGGCGCTTGGGACACATCCTTGCCGAAGATTTCAACCTTGCCCTTATCTGGTGCCACCAGTCCTGCGATCATGCGGAGTGTTGTGGTTTTGCCAACGGAACTCGGGCCAAAGAGCACGAAAAAGCGGCCTGCCGCCACTTCGAAACTCATGTCCGCAATGGCCCGCACGCTGCCATAGGATTTGGATGCGCTCTTAAGGCTTAATGCTGGGACGCCACTTTCAGACACTGCGAACACCGACTTTCTTTGGCGTGAGACTATCGATAATCCCGGCTCTGGCAAGTGACAAAATCATACCGTTGCCTTTGCGCTTTCCCATTTTCCGGAACGGGCGGATTTTAAAACGGCATCTGTAACGAGGTCGGTGGCCATGGCTTCACGGAATGTCGGGCTTGCGGGCTTGCCACTGCTCAAGCCATCAATGAAATCTGCGGCTTGATGGACAAAGCTGTGTTCATAGCCAATCTGCAAACCGGGCACCCACCATTTGTCCATGTAGGGGTGTTCACCATCCGTCACATGAATGGAGCGCCAGCCCCGGGTGCGGCCTTCATCGCGGTGATCAAAGTATTGCAAGCGATGCAGATCGTGGAGATCCCAGGCGATTGAGGCCTTTTCACCATTGATTTCCAGCGTGTAGAGCGCCTTGTGGCCGCGTGCATAGCGGGTGGCTTCGAAGTTGGCGAGGGAGCCGTTGTCGAACCTCGCGAGGAACAGGCTGGCATCATCTATGCCGACTTTTTCAGTTTTGCCAGTGATGTTGTGGTGACGTTCTTTGATGAAAGTCTCGGTGAGGCCGACAACCTGATTGATGCCGCCGTTCAGCCACATGGCCGTATCAATGCAATGGGCGAGCAGATCACCCGTCACACCGCTGCCTGCCACATCGACATCAAGCCGCCACAGTCCCTGCCCGCCTTGCGGCAAATCGGCGGAGATGGTCCAGTCCTGCAGGAACTTGGCGCGGTAATGGAAGATTTTTCCAAGCTTGCCCTCATCAATCAGCTGCTTGGCAAAGGTAACGGCAGGCACGCGGCGGTAGTTGTACCAGACCATGTTGGGTACCTTGGCCTTTTCCACGGCCTTGACCATTTCAGCGCTTTCCCTGGCATTGCGGCCAAGGGGTTTTTCACACATCACCATTTTGCCTGCTGCCGCCGCCGCGATGGCAATGTCGTGGTGCATGTCGTTGGAGGCCGCGATATCGATCAGATCGATATCCTTGCGCTCGATGAGTTTGCGCCAATCGGACTCGGTTGATTCATAGCCCCATTGATCGGCGAAAGTTTTGAGCTTTGCCGGATCGCGGGCGCAGGCGGCCTTCAGCACGGTTTCATAGGGCAGATCGAAAAAATTGTTGGTTTGCTTGAAGGCATTGGAATGGGCGCGGCCCATGAAGCCATAACCCACCATGCCGATGTTGAGTTTCTGCTTTTTTGCGCCTTGGGCCATCAAGCGGTCCAACCATGCTTGTCGCGCACCATGATCATGGTGGCGAGAATGTCGTTCCAGGTTTTTTGTTGCAACATCACATCATTGGGGAACATGCAGCCGTCCCAGCAAATATGCTTGAAGGCCTTGGTGAGTTCGCCGTCTTTGCCGCGCAGCCAATAACCTGCGTGTTTTGGAATATCG
>JANONM010000554.1:0-1820 GCA_031420855.1 Hyphomicrobiales bacterium | reverse complement strand
GTCGCCGACGAAGCCTTCTGGGATTTGGATGGACCCATTGTGCGCATCACAACGCCGCACATTCCCCTGCCTGCTGCCGATCACCTGGAAGATCTGGCGCTGCCCAATGCGGCGCGTATTGTCGAAAAAATCGTACGTGTGATGAACGGTTAAAGCATGGCCAACACCATCATCATGCCACAACTGGGCGAAACTGTTGCAGAGGGCAAAATCCTCGCCTGGTTCAAGGTCGTGGGCGATGACATCAAGATTGGGGACCGGCTTTTCGAAGTGGAGACGGACAAGGTCACCATTGAAGTGGAGGCGGTGGTTGCGGGCAAGCTGACGGAAATCAAAACTGGCAATGGCGTGGTGGCCAAGGCAGGAGCGGTGGTTGCGGTGGTTGATGGCGAGACCACAAAACCGGTGGCAGCAGCAGCAGCAAGACCACAAGCCATGGCTGCTTTCGAAGAGGTGAAAACTCCTCTCGCCAATTACGGCAAAGCCAAAACCCCCGAGGGCTTGCGCATCACACCGCTGGCCCGCCGTCTCCTTTCGCAAGGCAACGCCGATATGGCTGCGGTGGCACAGTTTGCCACGACGAAAGGTTTGCAGAAATTTGAAGAGAAAGATGTGCGGACTTTCTTGTCACCCGCACCGATCTCAAGACCGCCTGCACCAGCGCCAGACTTGAGCGCAGGCAGCATTGTCACGCTCAACAACATCCGTTCGAAAACCGCCGAACGCCTGACAGAAAACTGGCGCACCATACCCCATGTGTTCCAGGCCATCGATGTGGACTTCACCGAAATTGAACTGGTGCGCAACAGGCACAAGCAACGCTTCAAGGCGGAAACCGGAAGCTCGCTGACTTATCTCCCTTTCATTGCGCGTGCCGTGTGCATTGCCTTGCAGGCCTTTCCGCATATCAACGCGCGATTCGAAAACAATGCGCTGACACTGTCCAAGGATATCAACCTTGGCATTGCTGTTGATCTCAATCACAATGGACTTGTTGTTCCGGTGGTGCATGCAGTGCAGGATTTCACCTTGCAGGGTTTGGCCAAAGCGATCACGCGACAAATTGACAAGGCCCGCGCTGGCAAAATGACTGCTGCTGATATGAGTGGCGGCACCTATTCGATTACCAACAACGGCGCTTTTGGCACAAGCTTTACAATACCCATCATCAATGGGCCGCAAGTGGCGATACTTTCAACCGATGCCATTCGCAAGAAACCCGCCGTCATTGCAACAGAATTGGGCGATGCGATTGTGCCGCGCCTCATCGGCACTGTGGGGCAGAGTTTTGACCATCGCGCCTTCGACGGGGCTTATGCCGCGGCGTTCCTGTCAAAACTCAAAGATACACTCGAAACCAAAAAATGGGCCGGAGAGCTGGGAGAGCAAACATGAAATACAACAGTCCACATTCAACCGCGTCCTTTGGCACGCAAGCGAAAGACTGGGAACAGGGGATCGATTATCATCGTCTGTCCACGGAGCGTTTGAAACGCGCCCAGGAAGCCATCCGCTTTGCAGGGCTTGGTGCCGTGCTGTGCTTCAACTTCGACAACATTCGCTATGTCACCTCCACCCACATCGGCGAATGGGCACGGGACAAGTTTTTCCGCTATGCGCTCTGCCCCGCCGAAGGGAAACCCTTTCTGTGGGACCCCGCCCCTCCGGCCAAGCGCCTTTCCTCGCCGTGGATCAAGGACAATGTGGCAGCCCCCATCACGACGATGCAGGGTGCCATTCCGCCGTCGATGAATGTGCAACATGATTTTGCCAAGCAGATCAAAAAGGCGTTGGTGCACTACGGCATTGCCAATCAGCCC
>JANONM010000553.1:0-4427 GCA_031420855.1 Hyphomicrobiales bacterium | reverse complement strand
AGATGAACTATCCACACTGGTTACAGGCGCATACCTGTTTGACGCAGAACGCGTGGACGGCAAAATTCGCGCCTCACACATTCGCGAGCGCATTCGTGCGCAGGGTCCGACAGTGCGGATTGATTTAGGTAAACAGGCAGAAGGTACGGCAGGCTCATTTGCTGCTGTGGAGGGCTGAAGATGTATCGTTATGATGAATTTGACATGAGCTTTGTGCAACAGCGCACCGCCCAATTCCGCGACCAGGCAGAGCGCCGCCTGAAAGGCGAATTGACCGAGGAGGAGTTTCGCCCACTGCGCCTGATGAACGGGCTTTACCTGCAACTGCATGCCTATATGCTGCGGGTGGCCGTTCCCTACGGCACGCTTTCGTCCCGGCAAATGCGGCGCTTGGGCTATATCGCTGACAAGTGGGATCGGGGCTATGGCCATTTCACCACGCGGCAAAATATCCAATATAACTGGATCAAACTGGAAGACACGGCTGACATTTTGCAAGCTCTGGCCGAGGTTGAAATGCACGGCATTCAAACCTCGGGCAATTGTATCCGCAATGTGACGACGGATCATTGGGCGGGGGCTGCGGCTGACGAAATTGCCGATCCGCGCCCGGTTGGCGAATTGCTGCGGCAATGGTCGTCGCTGCATCCGGAGTTTTCATTCCTGCCGCGCAAGTTCAAGATTGCCGTGACAGGTGCGCCCAATGACCGGGCTGCCGTCAAGGTGCACGACATTGGTTTGCGCATGCACCTCAATGCAGCTGGCGAAATTGGCTGGGAAGTCATGGTGGGTGGCGGTCAAGGTCGCACACCGATGATTGCCGTGACGGTGCGTGAATTCCTGCCGGAAAAAGAGCTGGTGCCCTATCTCGAAGCCATCATGCGGGTGTACAACCTCTATGGTCGCCGCGACAACAAATACAAGGCACGCATCAAAATCCTGGTGCATGAAATTGGTGCCGAAAAATTCCGCGCCGAAGTCGAGACAGAATACGCGCGGCATCCCGCCCAGACAACGGAAGTGGAGCAGCGGGAATTGCAGCGCATTGCAAAATACTTCGCCCTGCCCCCGCTTGAAAAGCAATCCCGGTTTGCACCGCATTTTGAAGATGCAAAATTCAAGCACAAGGAATTTGCCCGCTGGGCCCGCAACAATATCGCGCTGCATCACACGGATGGCTACGGCATCGTCAATATTTCGCTGAAGCCGGAAGGCGGCATTCCCGGCGATGCCACGGGTGAACAAATGCGCGTCATGGCGGATTTGGCCGAGCGCTATTCGCATGATGAATTGCGCGTCAGCCATGCCCAGAACATCGTGTTGCCCCATGTGAAACTGGAAGAAGCTTTTACCATCTGGCAGGAATTAACAAAACATAATCTGGCAGCTGCCAATTATGGTCTGGCGGGCGATATCATCGCATGCCCCGGCCTGGATTATTGTACGCTGGCAACCGCCCGTGCCATTCCGATTGCGCAAGCCATCTCACGGAAATTTGCCGACCTTGACCGCCAGGAATTGATTGGTCCGATCAAGATCAATATTTCAGGCTGCATCAATGCCTGTGGTCATCACCATGTGGGCCACATTGGAATTCTTGGACTCGATAAAAAGGGCGAGGAATTTTACCAGATCACGCTGGGCGGCTCATCGGCTGACAGCGCTTCCATCGGCAGCATTCTCGGACCCGGCTTTGCTGGCGATGAAGTGCCCGACGCCATCGAGAAAATTCTGGATACCTATGTGAAACTTCGCCAGCCCGGCGAAGAATTTCTTGCGGCTTACCGTCGGGTCGGCCCTGCACCCTTCAAGGAGGCGCTTTATGCCGCTGCTTAGAAACAACAGTTTTGTCGCCGATGCCTGGACCACCCTGACCGATGATGAGCCGCTTGCCGATGGCAGCCGTGTGATCATCAGTTTTGCCCGCTTGCAACGGGACTGGGATCAATTGGCAAAACATGCGGGCCTTATCGGCGTGGCATTGACCAACACCACGAAGGTCCAGGATGTCGTGCCGTTCTTTTCAAAAATTGCATTGCTGGTGCTGGCCTTTCCGGCCTTTACCGATGGCCGGTCCTACTCCTTGGCGCGGCAATTGCGGCTGGATGGTTACCGCGGGGAATTGCGAGCGACGGGGAATATTTTGCCTGACCAACTGCAATATATGTTGCAAGTTGGCATTGAGAGTTTTGAAGTTGGCGATCGTTTCCCGTTGGAAACCTGGCAGAAAGCAGCGCGGCAAATGGCTTTGACCTACCAGCGTGGTCTGACACGGGCTGGCAATGAAAAAGAAGTCTGGTCCCAGCGCCACCAGGGATTTGCGGCATGGGAGGAACAACCCCATGCAGGATGACGCTGCCCAACTCAATGCCATCGTCGAAGGCCATGCGGGGCTTGAGGGCCGGGAACTGGTTTCTGCGGTTATCCGCAATGCCAAGGGACGCGTGGCGTTGCTGTCTTCATTTGGTGCTGAGTCTTCCGTATTGCTGCACATGGTCTCGGAAATCGAGCCAAACCTTCCGGTGCTGTTTCTCGATACCCTGAAACTGTTTCCCGACACGATTGCCTACCGCGAACAATTGGCGCGTGAATTGGGATTGACCAATGTGCAGAATATTGTTCCGGACAAGGACGATCTCATCCGTGTGGATGCCAATGGTTTTCTGCATCAAATTGACAAGGACGCGTGCTGCAATGTGCGAAAGACGCTGCCGATGCAGAAGGCTTTTGCCGCCTACGATGTGATCATATCGGGACGCAAACGTTTCCATGGTGCGACACGAGAGACTCTCGAATTTCTCACCGTGCAAGACGGCAAAATCAAGGTTGAACCACTGGCAGGATTTTCGGCGCTTGATCTTCACAACTACATGCAGGTGCATCATCTGCCGTCGCATCCTCTCAGGCTTCAAGGTTATCGCTCCATTGGTTGCGAACCGTGCACCAGCATTGGCGGCACGGATGATGATCCAAGGGCAGGCCGCTGGGCCGGCTCAGAAAAGACAGAATGTGGTATTCATTTCAGTGCCAGCGGAAAACTCATCCGCACTGATTTGCGTTCCGACACACGCCTGGCGGCAGGCGTTTAACCTAATTCTTTTCTAACCTCTGGGGCCAACATGACTGAATTCTGGACTTTTGCACTCGTCGGCTTTTTGGCGCAGTTGATTGATGGATCACTGGGGATGGGTTTTGGGGTGATTTCTTCGTCGGTGCTTCTGGCGCAAGGGTTTCCACCGGCGCTGGTTTCAGCGAGTGTCAATGCTGCCAAAATTCCGACTACCGCAACCGCTGCCATTTCACACATCTACAATCGCAATGCCGACTGGAGCATCGTTGTGGCTTTGTGTGTATTTGGTTCGATTGGTGGTATCATGGGTATGTTGTTGTTGACCAGCCTGAAAGGTCAGGCGCTCAACATGCTGGTGACAGGCTTTCTGCTGTTCATCGGTACACTGATCATCATTCGCGGCGTCCGCGGCATTGCACCACGCGTTCTGCCAACGACTTACAAATGGCTGATTGGCCTGGTCGGCGGCACCATCGAGGGGATCGGCGGCAGTTGGGGTCCGGTTGTCACCACCAGCCTTCTGGGTTCCGGTGCTCAATCACGCTACGCCATCGGTTCATCCAACATTGCCGAATTTGTGGTGAGTTTCATGGTGTTTTCAGCTTATGTCACAGCCTTTCTTGTTGGCCATTGGCAGGGCGGCACGGATTGGAAACTGGTTAGCATCCCTGTGGCCGGAATTGTGGTCGGCGGATTACCCGCTGCCATTGCAGGTGGATGGCTGTCAAGGATCGCACCATCGCGAGCCCTGACAATTGCCGTTGGAATGCTGGCCGTAAGTGTTGGCGCGTTCCGGGTAGTGACGGTTTAGCAATCTTTTCTGTGGGTGCCAGCCCTTCGAGGCCGCGAAGGCGCGGCACCTCAGGGTGAGGATACGCGGTAATCCTCACCCTGAGGTGCGAGCTCTTGCGAGCCTTGAAGGGCTGGCGTATTTCGCTCAATCGTTGGATTTTCCGCCACGCCTTTTCGCCAACACTTGCACCCGTAACCAATCCCCTGAGATCAGCGCTTCCTTCTTTTCCCGCGACCAACCCTTGATTTTGCGCTCTGCATTTATGGCATCTGTTACGAGATCGAGATATTCAGCATATACCAGCTTCACAGGACGCCGCGTTGAAGTATAGGCATCCGGAAATGTCGCATCATTATGCTGCTGCTCGCGCGCTTCCGGGAGTTCGTTGCGTGTCAGGCCCGTATAGTAACTGCCATCAGAACATTTGAGAGTGTAAACTCATGCACCGCTCATGGGATACGCAATATCACGATTGAGCTTGTGGTTGCCAGCCCTTCGAGGCCGCGAAGGCGCGGCACCTCAGGGTGAGGATACGCGGTAATCCTCACCCTGAGGTGCGAGCTC
>JANONM010000552.1:0-2201 GCA_031420855.1 Hyphomicrobiales bacterium | reverse complement strand
GTTTCAAACAAGTCATGGGCACACGTAAACCTCACAGCGGCACGTGCTGCAATGTCTTGGTGCGAATGGGCCCCGCCCTGTATTTCTCGTCGTGCAGCATCAGCAACTTGTGCACCCGGTGGTGATAGCGCGCCGAGATATTGGGAAACATGTGGTGGACCTGGTGATAACCATCATTCCACGGATGCCAAAGCAGATGGTGGATCAGGCCGTCATTGGTATAGGTCGATTCAAATTCCGTCTCGCCCCGTTCATAGTCATGCTCTTCAGCTTCGGCAATCGAACGCAAAACCGGCAAACTGACGAGCATCGGAACCAGCCAGAACATCGCCCACATCAGAAATGCATGATCCACGCCGAACATCAAAGACAGCGGAAGAATAAAAACGGCAAGATGCCAAAGCGCCCAAGACCCCAGCATGCTGAAAGACTTGCTGCCGTTTTCTGTATAATACACCAGATTGTATTGCGGCAGCCAGCGCAGCACAGCCCGCATGATGGCCCACTTGGTTGACAGGTCAACTTCGCCCAGACCCATGGCGGCAAAACGCCGCTTGCAGGGGTCCTGTTCGCCGGCATAGGTGCCGTGATGAATGAAGTGGCCCTTGCGGTAGGTTTCGACAGTGCCCATCGTCGGATAGGAAACAAAGCAATTGGCAATCATGTCGTTGACATGCTTTTTGTCTTTTTGCCAGCACCAATGGGAAGCGTCGTGAACCATCAATTCAAGGCCCCTGATTTGCCGCGCAATCACCAGAAGCACCAAGGCATAACAAACCACGCCGGCCAGAAAATTCATGCGCCAGACTGATATGCAGAGCACAGCTGCGGCAACAATGGATGCAAAATACAGCACGCAATCAAGCACGCTGCCGGACAGGGAAGTATCCTCAAATGCCTTCAAACGGGCCTGTACGGAATCAGGTAAATGGTTGGTGGAATAACCTCGGCTCTTGCCGCGTCGACGACTTGACCTGACTTTGCCTTTGAACTCTTCTGTTGAAGTATTGATTCCGCCCCCAAGCGGAAATTCACCAACCACACCATCATCCATACGCATCTCCTGTGGAGAAATCCCCCAAAACCAAAGATACGCAACCCCTGACACTACGTGTAAAATCACATGGCGAACAACAAGGTCATTCGAGCATTGCATCAACCGGGCCCCCGGTTTCCGCAGCAGTCAACGCATCTCTTTTTAGTGGGTAACTCCGACTCCCCTGTCTGAAATTAAGCTTAAATTAACCAACCCAACTGTCAAGAAAATGCAGTCCTGAAATCAAAAAACTTGGTAAATTGGTTAATCGGAAAAACTTGTTTGCAACCTGAGAGCGCCGATGATTGAAAAACAATTCAGATTGAGCCAGAAATGAAAGTCATGGAAGTTGTTTCAGATTGCAGCACTGCAAAGGGTTATTTCAAGGACAACAGTCTGGCCCATGCAACGCAGCTGCAACTTGCGATACCCCTCATCACGAATTATCCGGCTTCCACTTTGGGCCAGAATATTTTGGCGATCCACAACCGGCTTGGCAGCCTGTTGGCTGTCCTGGCCCAGAATGCGCAGGTTCCCATCGAATCAGCGCTTGCAATCTGGCTGGTCGAAAGCGGCCCCTACGGCTTCCAGGAAAATCGCCCCGTGTTGCGTTTTGAAGTTCATAAATTCTGGCAGCATTGGGGCAGTGCCAACGTCGAGGTGTTTGACAAATATTTTCAGTTCGGCGGCAATGGCGGCATTTCAGGCAGCAGTTGGAGCAACCATAAATTTCTCGATTCACTGACGTCTGACTGGCAGCCGTTCCACGGCGACCAGGAAAAGGAATACCGGGCCTTTGAACTGGCTTGCGCATTGGCTGATAAAGAACAGGCCTGCCTTTCAAGCAGCTTCGGCGGCCCGCAAATCCTGGGCTCCAACCACACCAAAATCGGCTATGACACTGCGAAGGAAATGTTTGCGGCATTCGCCAAATCAGAACGCTTGCAAGTCTGCGGATTTTTTGATTTCTGCCAAAGCCATGGCCTGCTTGAAGCATTGCGCAAGTGCGAATGGCATGGGTTTGCCAAAGTCTATAACGGACCAGGGCAAGCCGACGTCTATGCCGAGCGGATCAATGCGGCTTATCAGGCAAGCTCCGCTTTGCTGAAAGGATTGCCCGAACCAATTGAAATTTTTGATTTTGAAGCCTTTGCAAATTTTTTCC
>JANONM010000551.1:0-5601 GCA_031420855.1 Hyphomicrobiales bacterium | reverse complement strand
CCATTGGTTCAGGGGTTCGACGGTGCTGGCTGAAGCGGGTTTGCGCAAGACGTCGGCAGCATTCCCGCCTGCACAAAGCTTGGCCAGACGGGCCGCTCCCAAGGCGGGCCAATAGTCGGCACCTTGCGGGCAGGTGAGGGGCATGTCGAGAACCGTTGCGAGAATTTCGGACCAGAGTTTGCTGCGGGCGCCACCACCAATAAAGCCGGGCTGGCTGGAGGTGCGGTCAATACCCAAGGCTTGCTTGGCATCGCGCAGGGAAAATGCAACGCCTTCGAGAACGGCTTGTGCCACATCCAGCTTGTCGGTCGAATTGTCGAGGCCGAGCAGGGCTCCCCGCAGGGCCGTGTTGTTGTGGGGCGTACGCTCGCCGCTGAGATAGGGCAGGAACAACAGGCGTGACGGGCCCCTGTAGCGGGCGGTGACAGCTTCCAGCAATCCGCCGATATCGCTGGCATCAACCAGTTGGGCCGCCCATGCGAGGCATGATGCACCGTTCAACATGGCCCCCATGCGATACCATTGGTGGGGCAGGACGAAAGCAAAGTTGTGCAGGCAGTTTGCTGATGTTGGTTGATAGCCTTGGGTGATGGTGGTGAAGCTGGTGCTGGTGCCGAGGGACACCAGACTGTCGCCGGGATTGATACATCCCAACCCCAGACTACCGACGGGCGTGTCGCCGCCGCCGGTGCAGGTGAAGGCTTTCAGACCCAATTCGTTGACGATTGCCAGGCGCAACGCTCCGGCTTCAGCCTGGGATTCGAGCAGGGGTGGAAGAACGGAAAGTGGAAGTTCCAGTTTATTGAGAAGAAGCTCTGACCAACGGCGCGTGGCTTGATCATAGAGTTGGGTTCCCGCTGCATCGGAATGATCGGTCGCCAGTTGGCCTGTCAGTTTCAGGCGCACATAGTCCTTGGGTAAGAGCAGATGGCGCAAGCTGGTAAATGTTGCGGGTTCATGGGCTTTAAGCCAGAGCAACTTTGCAGCCGTAAAACTTGGCATGGCCACCGCTCCGGTGCGCTGTTCGATATCTGGAAACTCACGTTGGAGAATTGCACATTCGGCTTGTCCCCGCGTATCGTTCCACAGCATGGCGGGACGCAACGGCTTGTGGTTTTCATCGAGGGCCACAAGGGAATGCATCTGGCCGGAAAATCCAATATGACTCACCGCTGCATAGGCTTTCGGCGCTTCGAGCCGCAGCTTCGCCAAGCCCGTCAATACGGCGTCACACCAGATATCCGGGTGTTGTTCGGCATGGCCGGGTTGCGGGCTGGAAACCGCATATGCCATGGTGGCGCTGGCCAACAGTTGTTGGTCGCCATCAACCAAAATGGCTTTGGTCGCCGTGGTGCCAATATCAATTCCCAGATACATCGCTAAACTTTCAAAGGCACAACAACCTAACCGATCTTGCGCATCTTGCAAGAAGCTGAGAGGCTTCGACAGTGGGGAAGACGGGCCGACGCCGTGATGATTTTATTCAGCCCGTTTCAAAACGGCCTGCAGCACATCACGCACACCAATGGCGCCTGCAAACGTGTTGTCGTCATTGAACAGGGCAACGGGTGCCGTCTCGGAGCGGTGCATGGCCAGCATAACGGTTTTGAGTGATGTTCCGGGTGTTGCCCAGAAAACGGGTTTGGTTTTGGGGTCAACAATCTTTTCAGCTTCGGCGCAGGTAACCCAGGTGGCCGTCAAGCCGTCGCGCTCCACGTTGGTCACTTTGTTGTCTTTGCCGAGCTTGAACCGGGTGGTCTTGCGGCGATCCAGCCAAATCCAGCCGCCTTTGTCTTTCAGCAATTCATGGGGACCACGCATGACATTCCAGGCGGTGAGGACAGAGAGTGGATTCACATTGGCGATGAATTCGCGCACATAATCGTTGGCGGGACGCAGCACGATGTCTTCGGGGCGGCCCGATTGCACAATGCGGCCGCTTTCCATGATGGTGATGGTGTTGCCGATCTTCAGGGCTTCCTCGAGATCATGGCTGACGAAGATGATGGTTTTCTTCAGGCGCTTTTGCAGGTCCAGCAATTCATCCTGCAACTTGCTGCGGATCAGGGGATCAAGCGCCGAGAAAGGTTCGTCCATTAAAAGAATAGGGGCTTCAGTGGCAAAGGCGCGGGCGAGGCCGACACGTTGTTGCATGCCGCCAGAAAGTTCATGGGCGTACTTGTTTTTCCATTGGGTGAGGCCAACGAGTTCCAATTGCTGTTCGACGCGGGTTTTGCGCTCCGCATCCGGTACACCTGAGAGTTCCAAACCAAAGCCAACATTTTCGGCCACTGTGCGCCAGGGCAGTAATGCAAATTGCTGGAACACCATGGCCACGCTTTTTTGCCGGACTTGCCGCAAGGTGGCGGCATCGCATGACACGACGTCAACCATGCGGTCACCGTCGCGCACTTCGATGGAACCGCGCGTTACATGGTTGAGGCCGTTGACGCCCCGCAACAGTGTGGACTTGCCTGAACCAGACAGGCCCATAAGCACGCTGATTTCACCCTGTTTGACGATCAGGCTGGCTTTGGCTGCCCCCAGCACCACGCCGAGCTTTTCCAGAATTTCGCTGCGGCTGGCACCGGCATCGAGCATGCGCAAAGCGTCTTCGGTGGCTTTGCCAAACAGGATATCGACATTTTTGAAAGCAACAGCCGTGGTCATTTTTTGGCTCCCACCCGTGCTGCAAGTACGCGGTCGAGAATGATGGCCAAAATGACGATGGCGAGGCCGGCTTCAATCCCCAGGGGAATATTGCGGTTGTTGAGGGCCCGGTTCACCGGGTTGCCCAGCGAGGGTGCGCCGATCAATGTGGCGATGACGACCATGGAAAGTGACAACATGATGCATTGGGTGAGGCCTGCCATGATGGAGGGCAGGGCGGCTGGCAATTCCACTTTCCACAGCAACTGGCGTTTGGTGGCGCCAAAACTTTCGCCAGCTTCCAACATGGGTTTTGGAATTGATGTGAGACCGAGATAGGTCATGCGAACCGGCGCTGGCATGGCAAAGATGATGGTGACGATCAGGGCAGGTGCAGCGCCGAGGCCGAACAAAATCAATATTGGAATGAGATAGACGAAAGTTGGCATGGTCTGCATGAGGTCGAGAATTGGTTGTAGCGTCGACCATACCCTTGGCTTGTGAGCAGCCCATATACCGAGTGGCACACCGAGTGCCATGGACAGTGTGGTGGCATAGACAACCAGCACGAGGGTTTGCACGGTTTCCTTCCACAGGCCCTGGTTGATGATGAAGAGGAAGCCAACCAGCACGCCCAAGGCCAGCCATTTGGATTTTTTTGCGTAGTAGACCAGGCCTGCAATAAGCAGCGCCAAAATCACCGGCGGACATTGGAGCAGCAGCCAGGTTGATCCTTCGACGACGAAATTCAATCCGACTTTCAGGGCGTCAAAGAACCATTCGAAATTATTGGTGACAAAAAGGATGGCCGACTTGCCCCATTGGCCAACGGGAATTTTCCATGCGGCAAACCATTGGGAAATTGGATCGTTCATCAGGTCAGTTCCCCTATTTTGCAGTGTTGGGCTGGGTGTGCTTCGAGGCTCGCAAGGGCTCGCACCTCAGCAAGAGGGATTGTGTAAGTATCCCTCACCCTGAGGTGCGAGCCCCATTTTAATTCTTGGCGAGCCTCGAAGGGCCTTCAGTCTGCATGATTGGCGCGGCACCCAATGATGCCGCGCCCGAACGATATTACCGGATCACCTTCTGCACGGCGGCCCTGGCATCGCTGCCGTCGAGGGCTGTGACGCCTTCAAGCCAAGCGTTGATCGAGTCTGGATTGGCCTTGATCCATTCCATGGCAACAACTTTCGGGTCTTTGCCGTCCTTGAGAACGGGGGCCATCATGTCGCCTTCCATCTTGAGGTTGAACTTCAGGTTGGAGACGAGCTTTCCGGCATTGGGGCATTCTGCGAGATAACCGGCACGCACATTGGTGTGCACGGTGGCGGGGCCAAAGCCATAGTCCACCACGCCACCGAGATAGGCGATTTTCATGTCGCCCATGATCGGGTGCGGGGTCCAGCCGAGGAACATGATCCACTCATTGTTCTTCATGGCTTTTTCAGCTTCGGTCAACATGCCGGCTTCCGAGCTTTCCACCAGCTCATATCCCGCGAGATTGTTCTTGGCATCAGCGATGATCGTCTGGATGATGCGGTTGCCGTCGTTGCCGGATTCGATGCCGTAGAACTTGCCGTTGAACTTGTCCTTGTTGGCAGCGAGATCGGCAATCGACTTCACGCCAGCATCGGCCACATACTGCGGCACTACAATGCCATAGCCTGCCCCTTCAAGATTTGGTGCCAGTTGTTCCACCGACTTGTCGTCGAGATATGGCTTGATGTCGGCGGTCATCGACGGCATCCAGTTGCCGAGGAACACATCAATGTCCTTGTTCTTCAAGGATGCATAGGTGACGGGAACCGAAAGCGTTTTTACTTCTGATTGATAGCCAAGGCCATCAAACATGATCGAGGCAATGCCGGTAATGACCTGAATGTCGGTCCAGCCCACATCGGCAAAGCGCACGGCCTTGCAGCTATCGGCATCGCCAGCCTGGGCGCCCCCGTCCATGGCGAGCAAGCTTGCGCCAAAAGCGACGCCTGCCAGCAATCTGTTGAATTTATGTGTCATAGTCTTCTCCCTGTTCGATGACGGTTGACGATTAAGCGGCATTAAACGTGCACCGTCAACAGATTGCACCAAATTTAATGCAGGTGACAGGGCTTGAATACGGCAGGTCAATCGTCACAGCCAACTGTTGGCCGTGGCGGCATGTTGTCTGCCACGGCCTGCATGATGCCGATATAGCCTTCGGCGTTCCAGGCGGAACGGCCAATGAACAGGCCGTCAACATGGGATTGGCTGGCCAACTCAACACAGTTCTGCGGATTGACGCTGCCGCCATAGAGTATGGGCAGGGTGTGGCCTGTAAGCGAGACGACCAGTTCAGCGATTCCGATGTGCTGTTCATTGGCAAATTCTGGTGCGGCCGGTGTTCCGCCTTCGCCGATCGACCAGACCGGCTCGTAGGCGATGATGACATTGCCTTGGGCGTGGCCTTCTACTTTCGACAACAGGGCACGGACTTGTTTCTCGAGGGCTTGGGCGGTTCGTCCTGCCTCGTATTCCTCGCGGGTATCGCCGATGCAGACAAGGGCGGTGAGGCCATGCTTGATGGCCGCAGCGGTTTTGAGGGCGACGGTTTCATCAGTTTCGCCAAAATGGGTGCGGCGTTCACTGTGGCCCAGTTCAACCAGGGTCGCGCCGCAATCCTTGAGCATCAGGGGAGAGATTTCTCCCGTCCACGCGCCCTGGTCTGCCCAATGCATGTTTTGGGCACCAATGCGCACGCTCGTGCGCTGCAAGATGTCGGCAACTTCGGCGATGTAGGGGAAAGACGGAATGACAAAGGGTTGGATTTTTTCAGCTGATGCAAACGATGAAGTCTTCAAAGCTTTGGCAAAAACAATCGCTTCAGCCCTTGTCTTGTTCATTTTCCAGCTGGTGCCGATCCATGGTTTTTTTGTGGGTGGTGTTTTCATCAGTTGAATCCTGTCTTGGTATGGG
>JANONM010000550.1:0-2387 GCA_031420855.1 Hyphomicrobiales bacterium | reverse complement strand
ACAACAACTGAATGGTCGATGACAAGATCAACTGGTACCAAGGGATTGATCTTCTGGGCATCACCCTTCAGCAGTTTCATGCCGTCGCGCATCGCCGCCAAGTCGACAACGGCAGGAACGCCGGTAAAATCCTGCATCAACACGCGGGCCGGACGGAAGCCCACTTCGGCGTCGGCCTTGCCCTTGTTCGAAAGCCAGGCGACGAAGCCTAAAATGTCCTTCTTCGCAACTGTGCGGTTGTCTTCATTGCGCAACAGGTTTTCCAGCAACACCTTCATGGAATAGGGCAATGCGGAAATGCCCTTGAGGCCATTCTTCTCGGCGGCTTTCAGGCTGTAATAGCTGTATGTTTTTGCGCCAACCTTCAGGGTTTTGCGTGACTTGAAGGAATCGAGTGACATGGCGGCCTCACTGTGTGGATCTCACGCGAGCCTATAGCCAATATTGCGACGCAACACAAATTCGCTGTTTTCACGGGTCTGTGGTTTTTGTCTTAAGGCGTTCTTCTTCATAGGCACAAACTTCTGAAATCAACAACCGCCAGATTTTTTCGACCATCGAAGGGGGGAGACCTTGTTGAGGGGCCAGCGCTTTGACCCGAGAAACCACTTGCTCAACCCGATCCGGCAGAACAGCCGCAGTGCCAGTACTGCGCTTTTCGACAATTACATCATCGACGATGCGCATGCGATCAGCCAGCAGGCCAATCAGTTTAACATCGATTGCATCGATGGCGGCGCGGTATTGCATCAGCTTTTTACTTGGCATCCCGTACAAGTGGCACCGTCGTCTTGAGAACTCAACAGCCCTGTGACAATCAGACCCGGCGCTCCGTCCGGTCCCATATGTTTTCACTTCAAATTTCACTTCAAATTTTAGGGGGTTTGAAAACCTCGCCGTAGTCTCTGCCTGATATGACATTGCTGACCGAGGTGGAAAATTGGCCGGGAATTGTTTGGGAGTTTGCGTCATGAGACTTGTGCATTTGGGGAAATTTCTGGCCTTGGGGTTCGTTGGCCTGGGCTTGTCGGCCTGCGGCGGACCGAGCCAGGCCGAAATTGACGCGTTAGTCAAAGCTGCCAATCTTTCAAAGACCGAACTTGCTGCCTACAAAGTGTGCAGTACGGATATGATCGGCGCATCGCCTGTGTTGGTGACCACCAAGGGACTTTGGAAAATGGCGCGGGTGCCGGCTGAGGTTTGCATCTGCCAATCGCGCACCATGGCGAGCATTTTCAAGGAAGACAAATACACGTCACACCTGAAATTTGTGAACTATGTCGGCAAGGTCAAAAAGAAAAAACTGCCCAAACTGGACAAGAAGGAATTGAAGCCTGGATTCAACAACGAAACGGTGGCAGGAAAACTTGAGTCTTCATTGTTGAGCTGCACCATCAAATATCAGACGGAAAACCAGGAAGCTTCTGCAGGACTTTTGGAAAAGGTCATCGTCAAGGAGAAGAAGACCGACGAACAGATCGCCAAGGAAAAGCAGGCCAGTCTGAAGTAATTCAGACGACGGCTTGTTGGGCGATTTCCCTGAGACGCCGCGAAAGTTGTTGGCGTTCGTCGGCAAAGCCCTTGTAGTTGATTTCAGCATCAGTCATCGCCATGATCTGGTCTTCAATGGCTTCGGCGAGTGCTTTGCCATTCGGCAGGCGGGCGAGCACCTCAAGCGGATCAATGTAAATCCGGATGGTGAACAGGATGTCGCCGGATTTGGGCAGCTTGCGCAAGGTCTGGCGTTCAAGCCGCAGGGTGACGTGACCCGCCAAATTGCCATCGCCAAAACGCTTCTTCATGCCATGGTCCGAGGCGGGGTGATAAAGTTCTGCATCGCCATAGAGCGACCAGTTCCAGCGCATGACGGAATGGTCGGGGCGCAGGTTGTCGAACATGCGGTCGATAAGACCGGCGTTGCGGGTACCCGCGCCGAAGTTCGGCACGGGCGCGTGAATGGCATGCAAGGCTTTGCCGAATTTTTCACGCAAATTCCAGGCTGAAGGAAAGCACAGGGAAGCCGCAACAAGACGCCAACCCTCAGGGGATTTGCGCATCAGGACGAGGTCTTCCTGGATAAGGAGGGCGGCCGTCGCAATCGCACTCGCCCTCACATCGTCATCCCACCCCCCCCGCATCGTCATCCCGGCGAAGGCCGGGAGATGGAAACTGGGTGCAATGGTGACAACATTGTTTTGGCACTTGTAGATTTCCGGGAAATGCTTGGGCAAGTGTTCGACAAGCATTTCCAGCACTTCTTGCTGGGCCGCCTCGGTGCCCTGCTCAGCGACCAAAACATTATGGGTTTCTTCGCGGTAGAGGCGATGCTTTTCTTTGAGGTAATCCGCCAGATTATCATCCACCTCGATCCATTCCGCGTGGTCAAG
>JANONM010000549.1:0-3784 GCA_031420855.1 Hyphomicrobiales bacterium | reverse complement strand
GCAACTCCTGAAACCAATCCCTCGTCGGTTCACGTCCGCTGTTTGAGCGCCAGAACTGAAGTGGCAGAGGTCGCAATTCTTTCGGCATACGACGTCGTACCATAAAAGATACAATAAAACAACCGAGAAGCGCCAATCAATTTATGCGCCTAAGAATTGGACGACGTTGCGGTGGATGGATCTCACGTCACAATTGCTTGTCCGCTGGACTATGGCAAATAACTTTGCAACGCGATAACAGCCGAGGCCGACAATTTGCCAGGCGTTTGCACGAAATCCTTGCCGTCTTTGGCCATCAATTCCTGAAGCATGTCGAGGGTCGTGGCCTTCAACTCATTGCCCTTGAATTCCAGCAAAATCTTGCGCGTGTCATAGTGGTCCCGGCTCAGGGCCAACAGCAAATTGCGGGCGACCTTGGCGGCGTCGTAGGTGAGGCCGCCTTCTTCCAATTCAATGTGCATGGCCATGTTGTGCGAGCCATAGCTGCTGCCGGCGTCACTGGATTTTTGTAGCCATTGCATGGCTGAAGTGACATCGACAGCCGTGCCTTGTCCGGCAAAAAGCATTTCGCCGTAGTTGTTCATGCCTGTCATATCGCCCATTTCGGCAGCCTTGCGATAAAGTTCGGCGGCTTTCACATCATCCTTTTCGATACCATAGCCAAAGTCATACAGCAGGCCGAGATTGACCATGCCACTTTCGCTGCCCTTGTCGGTCGCCAGTTTGGCCCAATGCAGTGACAAGTCGTAATTCTTGGGAATAACAGCGCCAGTGTAATAGGAGTCGGCGAGGCGGGACATGGCTTCGGCATCGCCAGCTTCGGCGGCCAGGAGATACAGGCCTTGGGCATGAATCCGGTCGATGGCAACGCCATTGCCTTGATCATAGAGGTCGCCCAGCAATCTGCGACCCTTGGCGTTGTTGCCAGCGGCAGACCTGGTTGCCCAGAAAAATGCCAAATCATCGCTCACCTCGCTGACCGTGCCATAGTAGTAGGACCCTGCCAACTCCGCCTGTGCAGCGGCATCTTCCCCAAGGGCGCCGCGCTGGTACCATAAAAAGGCCTTGGGCTTGTCCACCAGAACGCCATAACCATTGGCATGAACATCGCCACAGCGGCGATAGGCCTGGACAAAACCAGCTTCGGCTGAACGGCAAAAATAAGTTCCAGCCTTGACGTTATCCAAGGGTGCGCCAGTCCCTTCGGCATACATGGTGCCAACATCATGCAGGGCCTTGCGGTGGGTATGGGGCGGGCTGGCCGCCGCCATGAACCATTTGAAGGCTTCATCCTTGTTGATGGCGGTTCCGATGCCCAAGTTATATTGCACACCGAGATTCATCATGGCGAGGGTGTAGCCGGCTTCTGCTGCCTTCAGGTTAAGTTCCAGCTCACGCTTGTTGTTTTCTTCAGTGTTGTAGCGGTCCAATACGCGGGCCAGTTGGGCGACAAGGCGCATGTTATCAGGCTCAGCCTTGACTGCGGCCTCGCAGGGTCCAAGGGCCAGATGGTAGACGACATCGTTCAACTGAACGCCCTTGATTCCTTCTGGCCGCAGGTCGTCAAAGGGACTGGCCGCCATTTCGTCGCAGGTGTTGGCGGGGCTGCTGCGGTCCTTGATTTTAGCGGCGGCATTGGCGCTTGTGATAGCCAGGTTCGCGACGATAATCAGGCTGAACGACAAAGCGGAAAGTTTTGCTGGTGACACAGTCTTAACTCCAGATTCAAACCGGACAAATTGTAAAAACATGAGGTGCAGCTTCCTAGGGAATATAGCTGCGCAAGGCTTCAAGGGCAGATGCTGAGAGGCCCGAACTTGTGCGCACAAATTTCTTGCCGTCTGCAACCATCAGCGTTTGCAACTGTTGCAATGTGCGCTTTTGGAATTGCGCACCGCGATTGGCGATCAATTCATCGACAGCCCTGAAGTGATTCAATTTCAAGGCACGAAGCAGGTATTTGGCGACAAGGCGTGGGTCGTAGACAAAGCCCTTGTCCGGCTTTTCATAATGAAGCGCCATGTTGTAGGAGGGGTAGTCGTAATCAGCCGCATCAGATTTCTTCAGCCACTCCAAACCTTCTGCCACATTTTGCTCGACGCCTTCGCCGGCGATCAGCATTTCACCCAGATTGTTCATGGCACCGCGGCTTCCCTGTTCGGCGGATTTTCGATAGAGTTCGACGGCCTTTACGTCGTTGATTGCTGTGCCTTTGCCTTCATCATAAAGCAATCCCAAATTCAATTGGCCCAAGGCATCGCCGCTGTCGGCTGAAAGCTTGGCCCAATAGAAGGCCTGTTCAAGATTTTGATTGATGTTGAACCCGTCGGAATATTGCTGGGCAAGTCGCGCCTGAGCCAAGGCTTCACCTTCCGACGCAGCACTGAGGTAATAGCCCATGGCGCGACCAACATCTCTGGCTGTGCCATCGCCTGACAGGTAGATATCACCGAGCACTGTTCGTGCTTCCAGTTCACCCGCGTCATTGGCCTTGTTGGCCCATTGCAAGGCGGCAAAATGGTCGATGGATGTGCCAACGCCATAACGAAAGGCCCTGGCCAGTTGACGTTTGGCGAGCATGTCGTCGAGATAGGCACCTTTCTTGTACCAGGCAAAAGCCTGCTCGGGATCGGCAGGGCCGATATTGCCAAATTCATTGGCCGTGCCGCACCAGGCCATTGCGGGCACATAGCCACCTTCAGCCGAGGCGCAATAATAGGGTCCTGCGGTGTTCGCTGACGCCGTGACACCAGTGCCTTTGCGATAAAGTTCGGCGAGATCAAATTGAGCTTTTCGGTGGTCATAGGGTGGGTTGGCAGCCTGCATCAGCCACTTGAGGCCTTCTTTGGGGTTTTTGGCAACACCATCGCCATTCAGATAAGTCGCTGACAGGTTTACCATGGCAAGAACGTAGCCACCTTCAGCGGCTTTCTTGTAAAGGTCCAAATGCCGGGTTGCTGCCTCGGTTTTCTCAAGCCCGTCATATTTGCCAAGCAGGCGGGCCAATTGGGTGGCAATGCGCAAATTGCCGGGTGCCTGGGCGGCTGCAACTTCGCATGCCGTCAGTGCCGCAGAATAGGCATCGGTATTTGCGACAATCTTGTCGATCGCCACGCCGGGAATATCAGACGGACGCTGGCTGTCTTCTGGGCTGGCAGCTGCCAGATCACAAGCCCGGATGTTGTCTTGATCCTGGGCACGAACGGATTGGCACAATCCAAGGACTGAGGCGCACAGCATAAGGGCCATGGCAAAGCGGGGGCTAGCAGACATGCTGTGACTCCAATTACGACCCCCATCGACATGAAAGACAAAAAGCACTGCTGTGTCAAGAATATGACCAATGTGGACCGATCAACCGTCTGGACTGTTGACGGCGAATGCGACACTTGCAGAAAACACGAATGCGCAGACAAGAGTTGCAACAGCAAGAGATGACATTGTCTGCTGCGGAGGCTATCGAGGCTTTGATTGTCAGTAAGGAGTCGACTGTGGGAATCAAGGAAGATATCGTGGCATTGGCGCGGCAGGAAGAAATGCTGCAATTCAGCAAATTTGACGAGGCACAGGCTTGGGCATTGGGCAATCACATGCGCGACCAGGCCATCCTGCAAAAACTGCCCTTGGTGATCGATATTCGGGTGGCGGGCCGAAAACTTTTCTTTGTGGCGCTTCCCGGCACTTCACCAGACAATGCCGAATGGGTGGAACGCAAAATCAATGTGGTGATGCGCTATCACAAGAGTTCCTATCGCGTAGGGCGCGAGTTGTTGGAGAGGGGCAT
>JANONM010000548.1:0-4718 GCA_031420855.1 Hyphomicrobiales bacterium | reverse complement strand
AAAATAGTTCGAGCAGAAGTTCAGACATCAGAGCGTGCCATGGGTTCCGTCGCAGAAGGGTGCGTTGGCGGTGTGTTTGCAGGCGCAGAAAAAGGTTTTCTCGGTTTCGGTTGCGGTCCACTTTACGGGTGTAAATTCTGTACCCTTGTGGCTGCCATCGCAGAACGGCTGGTTTTTGGAATCGCCACAGGCGCACCAGAAATAATCCTTGCCGGCTTCAACATCGACAGGAATAGGCAGTCTTTTCGCAATGGTTGGGCTCGACATCAGACACGTCCTCCAGAAGATTTCGACCAGGCTTCACAACAGCCTTTCGCGAGGTCGCGGACGCGAAAGATATAATTTTGTCGCTCGGACACGGAGATGACACCGCGCGCATCGAGCAGGTTGAACAGGTGCGAGGCCTTGATGCATTTGTCATAGGCCGGAAGTGCCAGGGTGTATGTGCCATGCAGGCTTTTGTCGATCAGGGCTTTGCACTCGTGTTCAGCATCATTGAATTGGCGCAACAAAATGTCCGTATCGGCATCTTCAAAATTGTAATGTGAAAATTCCTGCTCGGCCTGCAGGAAAACATCACCATAAGAAATCCGGCCTTCGCCCACGGCGCGACCATTGAAATTCAGATCATAGACATTATCAACATTCTGCACATACATGGCCAAACGTTCGAGGCCATAGGTGAGTTCACCGGATACTGGCGAACAGTCGAGGCCACCGACCTGTTGGAAATAGGTGAACTGCGACACTTCCATGCCATCGCACCACACCTCCCAGCCCAATCCCCATGCACCCAATGTCGGGCTTTCCCAATCATCCTCGACAAAGCGAATGTCGTGCAGCGTTGGGTCAAGCCCGATGGCAGCCAGCGAACCCAGATACAGCTCCTGCAAATCCGGAGGGCTAGGTTTGGTGATGACTTGATACTGGTAGTAATGCTGCAAGCGATTGGGGTTCTCGCCATAGCGCCCATCCTTGGGCCGTCGCGACGGCTGCACATAAGCCGCAGCCCAGGGCCGCGTGCCAACCGAACGCAGCGTCGTGGCCGGGTGGAACGTGCCTGCACCCACTTCCATGTCATAGGGCTGCAAGATGACACAACCCTTGTCTGCCCAATAGTTATGCAGCGTCAGAATCAGGTCTTGAAATGAAGTCGTTGGAGATAAAGCCATGATGTTGGCGGTCTAAAGCCCGAGGCGGCAGGGGTCAAGGGACCTCATCCGGCGCTTTGCGCCACCTTCTCCACGCGATAGGGCGTGGAGAAGGGACAACTCTTGGCCACCTGTCGCTTCTCCATTCTTTATGGAGAAGCTGTCACGAAGTGACTGATGAGGTCCCTTCCTACCCCAGCTTCCGATACACATGGGCCCGGGTCGTCACATGGGATTCGGCGGGTGAATGGGGCATGGGTTGATAAAGCGGTGTGGTCTCCACCACTTTCAACAAGCCTGCCGAAACAAAGCCTTCGATTTTGGTCTGGAAGCCCTTGTCTTCCCACACCAGCGCACTGATGGTGAAGATCAGCATGCCACCCGGCTCAAGCAGCCGTAGCAACTCGTCAAAAGCCGAAGCAGGCGCATGGCCTTCGGTAAAGGTTCCGGTGGAAATGATGGCGTCGAAACTCTGGTCAACAAAGTCGAGTTTTTCGCCCAGCACAGCCTGTTGCAAATCCGCATAGCACTTGCGCTCAGCCGCTTTCGCCAACATGCCTTCCGACATGTCGATGCCTGTGAGATTGTTATAGCCCAAAAGATTGAGCAATGAACCGAGCGCCCCGGTGCCAACTCCTGCGTCGAGTATCGTCGCGTCCTTACGCGGCACGTGGCGGCAAACCAGGCCTGCCAGCACGGCATAATGCAGATAACCCGTCAGCAGCATGTCGGCATCATAACTTGCCGCCCAGGAATTATAGGTCGCTTCCAGCGCCGCCCGGTCCTTGGCACGGAAGGCTGAATCAATCCACGCGTCGGTTTGCCTGTGCGATGTCATGCCTAATCCTCGGCGTAATAGACGCCCGTGGCGGGATCCTGTTTCAGGCTTTTGAATGCCTTGGGATCTTCGGCATTGCGCTGGTTCAGCTGTTCCTCGGCCTTGGTCCGTGCCGCTTCAACCCGGCTTTCAAGACTGCTGATCATTTTTTTGAATGCATACCCCGCCAGCATGGTGGCCCCGGCCATCATCAAACGTTTGAAAAACAATCCCATCTCTCACTCCGCCTATTTCATCATTATAGCCCAAAACGCTGCCACAACGCACGATTTTCGATTGTCTCCAGCGCCTGCTCTGCCAGATGAGACGCATTCGCCAGCCCCAACCGTCGGCCCCAGCCCTGCGCCGCTTCAATTTTCCTGAATTCAGCCTTCTCGCCGAATTTACGCTTCATTGTGTCCTGCATATGGCCAAGCCCGTCGATCAGGCCGAGTTCCAGGCTTTTGGCACCTGTCCAATAGGCCCCGGAAAACAGGTCGTTGTCTTGTCCTTTTAGTTTACCGTCCCGACGCTTTCGCACCATGGCGCGAAAACTTTCGTGCATCTGATCCAGGATGGCCTTGAGTTTGGCCACGTCCTCAGGTTTTTCCGGCTTGAACGGATCATTGCTGCTCTTGCTCTCACCCGACGTATGCACCCGCCTTTCCACGCCCAGCTTTTGCAGGGTTTTTGGAAAGCCAAATCCCATGGAAATAACCCCGATGGACCCGACAATGGAATTTTCATCGGCATAGATTTCATCGGCCGCACAAGCCAGCCAATAACCACCGGAAGCTGCCACATCTTCGCAGAAGGCATAAACCGGAATCTTGTGTTCTGACGAAAGCGCCCGGATACGATTGGCAATCAGCGCCGATTGCACAGGCGAACCCCCGGGTGAATTGATCTCCAGCGCCACCGCCGCCACACCTTTGCGAAAAGCCTTGGCCAGCACCGGCTCCAGCGAAAGCAGATTGAGATTGCCACCCCGCAATGAACGGCCAGCCACCAGCGCACCTTCAAGGCGCACCACATGGATCTGGGCTGGGGATTTGCGAAGCCGCAGCGTGCGAAACAGGCGTTTAAACATCGCCGCAATATGGGGGTTCATCCAGCCGACTGCAAGCGAAGTGCCAGGACTGCTGAAATCCCGCCATTGCCAAGGCCCAAAAACCATGCTTTCAAAGCGCTATGGAAAACCACGCCGCACCTGATTTGTTCGCCCTTCGCTGGCAACGCAGCGAGCGGGACTTGCTGTCGTCGTTCCGCGCCCTCTATGGCGAAAACCTCCTTGTTGAAGCCCGTTTGAAAGCGCTTTTGTTGCGCCACTGGAAGGCCCGCCCGGAAGCCTTGAAGCATCTCGACCTCGCCCGCGACATCGCCCCGGACTGGTTCCTGTCGGAAAAAATGGTGGGCTATGTGTTCTATGTCGACCGTTTTGCCGGAAACCTGAAGGGCGTTTTGGACCACCTCGACTATCTCGAATCCCTCGGCGTCACCTACGTGCATTTCATGCCCTGCCTGAAACCCCGTTCCGGTCCCAATGATGGCGGCTATTCGGTGATGGATTATGGTGCCATTGATCCGCGCCTTGGCAGCATGGCAGACTTCGAAAAGGTCACGGCCGCTCTTCGTACCCGTGGCATGAGCGTGTGCATCGATCTGGTGTTGAACCATACGGCCAAGGAACACGCCTGGGCTGAAAAAGCCAAAAAGGGCGATGCCAAATACCAGAATTATTACTGGATGTTTGATAGCGATACGGTGCCGAAACAATATGAACGCAGCCTCGTGGAAATATTCCCCAATGATGCGCCCGGAAGCTTCACCCATTATCCAGAATTCAAGAAATGGGTGTGGACCACCTTCAACGAACACCAGTGGGATTTGAACTGGTCGAACCCCGAAGTCTTCCTCGACATCACCGACATCATTCTCAACCTCGCCAACAAGGGCGCTGAAATCCTCAGGCTGGATGCGGTGGCCTTCATGTGGAAGCGTATGGGCACCAATTGCCAAAACCAGCCCGAGGTGCACGACATTCTGCAGGCCCTGCGCGCTGCCACCCGCATTGCCGCACCATCGGTGATCCACAAGGCCGAGGCCATCGTGGCCCCCCGCGATCTGGTGCCCTATCTCGGCCAGGGTCGCCATGCCGGACGCGAGGCCAACCTTGCCTATCACAACAATCTCATGGTGCAATATTGGTCGTCCCTCGCCACCCGCGATACACGATTGATGACCCATACCTTGCGCACGCATTTTCCCGAAGGCTTTCGCAACGCCTGCTGGGGCACCTATATCCGCTGCCATGACGACATCGGTTGGGCCATCACCGAAGAAGATGCCGATGCCATTCCCGGCACCTCCGGCCCCAGCCATCGCCGCTTTCTCGCAGATTTTTACAGCGGTGCCTTCAAGGGTTCATTTGCCCGCGGCGGCATTTTTCAGGAAAATGCATTGACCGGAGATTGTCGCAACTCCGGCAGCTTTGCCAGTCTTGCCGGCCTTGAGTTGGCGCTGGAAAATCAGGATTTGGCAGCCGCAGCACTTGCCGTTCAGCGCATGCTGATGGGCTATGCCCTCATGTGTTCGTTTGGCGGCGTGCCACTTTTGTACATGGGCGATGAACTCGGCCTGACCAATGACTATGGCTTTGTCGATATGCCCGAACACGCCCATGACAACCGTTGGCTCCACCGCCCCCTGATGGATTGGAAAAAGGTGAAAGAAGCGGAAAGCGGAAAAGG
>JANONM010000547.1:0-2995 GCA_031420855.1 Hyphomicrobiales bacterium | reverse complement strand
GCTCCCATCGCCTTCGATTTCGCCCAACCCCATGCTTTCCTGTTCGATGGCGTCACAGGTGATCGCATCCGCATCTGATCAGTTGAGGCAACGCTCCGCCAAGGCCACCCAATAGCGCACACCAACGGGTATGATCGCATCATTGAAATCATAGGCGGGGTGATGGCAATAGGCGGTGTCGCCCTGGCCCAGAAAGATAAAGGCACCCGGCCTTGCCTGCAACATGAAGGAAAAATCCTCAGAACCAAGGATCGGCTTCATGTTGGCATCGGTCATGGTCTCACCCGCAACCTGCCTGGCCACTTCAGCACAGATTGCAGTTTCCGTTTCGTGATTGACGGTGGGCGGACAAAGTCTTTCATACCGGAGTTCAGCTGAACCGCCATGGGCCCTGGCAATGCCCTGTACCACTTCACGAATGCGTCGCTCGGCAAAATCCTGCATGTCCGTTGAAAAACTCCGCACGGTTCCCGTCATCACGGCAGTTGCCGGAATGACGTTATGGGCTTCGCCTGCATGAAACGTCGTCACGGAAATCACAAACGGCTCCAGCGGATCAACATTGCGCGAGACAATGCCTTGCAGGGCCGTGATGATATGCGAACCAATCAACACGGGATCCACACATTTTTCAGGCTGGGCAGAATGCCCGCCAACGCCCGTCACTGTGATGGTGATGACATCCGATGCCGCCATGATACCACCGCTGCGAATGCCGAAAAATCCCACGGGAGAACCCGGCGCATTATGTAATCCGTAGACGGATGAAATATCAAACCGCTCCATCATGCCATCCCGCACCATGGCAAGGCCACCATCACCCGCTTCCTCGGCAGGCTGAAAGATCACCGCAACCCGGCCTTTGAAATTCCGCCTGGCACAAAGCTCCCGCGCCGCCCCCAGCAACATGACCGTATGCCCGTCATGGCCACAGGCATGCATCTTGCCGGGTGTTTTGGAAGCATGCGGCAGATTGGTTTCCTCATGGATCGGCAACGCATCCATGTCGGCCCGCAGGCCCACGGTTTTGCCAGCCCCCAGCTTGCCATTGATGAGGCCAACTACCCCCGTCTTGCCGACGCCCGTTACCACCTCATCACAATCAAAAGCCTTCAGCTTCTCCGCCACAAAAGCCGCCGTTGCATGCACATCAAACATCAACTCCGGATTCTGGTGCAGGTGTCTGCGCCATGCCGTGAGTTCTGCATGGTTGAGAGTGGGGAAATCGCGCATGGTGGGGTTCCTGTGAGCGTGGAAGCATAGCCGCTTGGCACGATCCTGCAATTGCCAAAATAATGGCTTTCCTTTTCATCGGGCGCTTGAGCTTGACAAGATGTATTCCATAAGATACATTTGCATGATGATCGAAATTCGCGAAACTGCAACATTTGCTGATTTCATCGAAGACTTGGCCGATGAACGTGCTCAAGCCTAAATTTCAGCCCGCATCGAACGATTGGCTGCAGGCAACGCCGGGGATGTGGCAGCTGTCGGTGAAGGCGTTTCGGAAATGCGTATTCACTATGGACCGGGTTATCGCGTCTATTTTGCAAGCCGAGGCAAAACCTTCATTGTTCTGCTCTGTGGTGGTGACAAGGCTACCCAAAGCAAAGACATCAAGACTGCAAAATTGCTGGCACGGGATTTGGAGTGGTAAAATGGCAAAAGTGAAAACCAGAGTTTTTGACGCCGCAAGATATCTCGAGACGCCAGAAGCAATCAGCGTTTATCTCGAAGATATTTTTGAAACAGAAAACCCCGAACTTATCGCCCACGCCCTCGGCACCGTCGCGAGAGCCAAAGGCATGACCGAAGTCGCCCGCAAAACTGGCCTGTCCCGCGAGAGCCTCTACAAAGCACTGAGTGCAAAAGGCAACCCGGAGTTTGCAACGATCCTCAAGGTGATGCGTGCACTGGATCTGAAGATTACGGCAAAGGCGGGGTGAGGCGTCCGTCTGCCCTCAGGCACCATGGCATTTCTTGTATTTTTTCCCGGAGCCACAGGGGCAGGGTTCGTTGCGTCCGACCTTTGGAATATTTCCCTCCAAGTTGAATGGATCATCTTCAGCAAGATCAATCTTGCCAAACCTATTCAATTGATAAACTGATTTGGTCAGCGCCGGGATCAAATCGGCTGCAAGCCCCCGCAATTCTTCCTGTTCTTCTGGTGGAACCAGGGTGCCATCCATTGCAATGTCAAGTATTGCCATCAAGCTCGCCACGGTTTCTCCGGCCATGTTCGACTTCAGGTTTTTTCTGTTGAATTTCATCCAGCCTTTTTCGCAGACGTACATGGCAAGATCAAAACCATCGGCCCAGATTTCCCAACGGGGCGCGCCGTCCGGGTCAATTGCGAAACTTGGCTCATAGTCAAGTTCCGGGTCATGCAAGCACGATTTGACATAATTGTAGTGCTGCAGAACCAAACCGATGACCCGCATGGCCTGATCTTCGCTGATGGAATCATAGGCATGTTGATCGCCCCATACCGCAGGAAACCATTCACTGGGCTTCTGTTGCACCGGGCAACAAAGCACCCCCGCGATATAGCCCTCCAATCTCTCAAAGCGCAGCGCCTCGTCACTGTCCAAACGCAACAACAAGCCCGCAAGCTCGGACCATTCATCGTCTGACAAAGGATCAGAAGGCAACAACTCAGTCTGGATTTCCATGGGGTCCCTCCCATTTGCTTCCCGGATCATGGCTGAGGTTTATTGCAAAGGAAAGTGTCTTGGATCAAGCCACAGTCATGTTCGAGACAGACCACAAACACCCACATTCCGTCATGTATGGACGGCCTCCTGTTTGCAAGTTGCTTTTTGGCTGGTTTGGCATGTGGAGTGGAGCGGTCATGTATACGGCCTCTATGTGCAGCATTGGGCTGCGGGCCAAGATGTGTTCCGCAACGCAGGTTCCAATCATTCCAGCGTGCTGAGGTGCACGATGACGGGGCGGAGTGTCCTGCATTTTGTTTCCAGTCTGTTGCCATCTCAGC
>JANONM010000546.1:0-5105 GCA_031420855.1 Hyphomicrobiales bacterium | reverse complement strand
GTTATGGATGGTGTTGCGATGGAACATACTTACTCACAATTGTCAGAACAAGAGCGCGTGCAGATATTCCATTTGCATGCAAATGGGATATCTGCACGCGCGATGGGCAAAAAAATTGGCCGTCACCACAGCACGATCAGCGGTGAGCTTTCCCGCAACAGCAAGGCCACCAAGCAATACGCGGGTGGCTATGAGCCGTTACGTGTCCATGGTTTGGCGCAGCGGCGCAGGCAGTGGGACTGCCGCTTCAAGCAGGAACGCCAGCCGGACCTGCAAGCCCACGTCAAGCAATGTCTTGCGATGGAACAATCACCTGAGCAGATCGCAGGCCGGCTGGCGCGGAAGAAGGGTAGCATGCAAATCAGCCACGAGTCGATCTACCGCTTCATCGAACACCGTGTTCGCGCCAAGGACTACACGTGGCACAAGCTGTTGCCGCGGGCAAAGTTCTATCGCGGGCGACGCCCCAGGAAAGGTGGTCCCCCCTCAAAAACCTTTACAGACTACGTCTCGATTGATGACAGGCCCGAGGCGGTGGAGGCGCGCCGGAACTTCGGCCACTGGGAAACAGACCTCATGGCCTTCCGCCACAACACCGAAGTCCTCCTCGTCACCCATGAGCGCAAGAGCCGCATGAAGTTTGCCTGGATCCAACCCAACAAGGGGGCAGAAGCTGTCCGCATCAAGATGTGCGAGCATCTCCTCGCCCTGCCAAAAAAGCTCCGCCGCAGCATTACCTATGACAACGGTACCGAGTTCGCCCAGCACCATCTCATCAACAAGGCCACAGGCACCAAAAGCTACTTCTGCCACACCCACAGCCCATGGCAGAAAGGCGGTGTTGAAAACGCCATCGGACGCATGCGACGATGCCTGCCCCGCAAAACCAGAATCTCCGACATGTCACAGAACCAAATCGCAGCAATCACCGAGCGCCACAACAACACCCCAAGAAAATGCCTCGCCTACTTGACCCCGAAGGAAGTCTGGACCAAATGCATCAAATCTTCAACCGTCGCACTTCAACCGTGAATCCGTCCTACAAGAAAGTCCAATAATCTTTCCAACACACAACAAGTCGCAATCACACAAAATGCCTGATTTTAAGAGATAATTGGACTATTCTCGATGCTCCGCGAAGCTCTTCGCCCGCTCCAACTTCCGTTTACGCCTTACTCACGAGCCAAAACGCTCATTGAACGCGTAACCACCGGTGCGAACAGTCCTGATGGGATCGGCGTCCTTGCCGCGGTTCAGCATTTTGCGCAAGCGTCCGACATGCACATCAACGGTGCGCTCGTCGACTTCCGCATCCCGGCCCCAGACTGTGTCAAGAAGCTGGGACCGGGAGTAGACACGGCCCTGGTTGCGCATCAGATGTTCGAGCAACCGGAATTCGGTTGGCGACAGGTTGACGTCCCGGTTGGCCCGCATCACCCGCTTGGTGGCGCGGTTGAGCAGCAGGTCACCCGCCTTGAGTTCCTCGGCCACCGCGTGGGGATTGACCCGCCGCAGGATCGACTTGATGCGTGCCAAGAGTTCGGGAACCGAAAACGGTTTGACCAGATAGTCATCAGCACCGGTTGCAAGACCACGCACCCGTTCTGCCTCTTCGCTGCGCGCCGTCAACATGATGATGGGAATGTCCCTTGTCTCGGCACGTGCCCGAACCAGTCTGCACACTTCGATGCCGGAAATGCCGGGAAGCATCCAGTCGAGCAGGATCAGATCAGGACGCTCGTCCGCCACCAGCATCATGGTGTCCTCGCCATCGGCAGAAACCCGCACCCGGTGGCCCTCGGCCTCCAGGTTGTAACGCAACAACATCTGGATCGGCTCTTCGTCTTCAATGACGAGAATTGACGCTGTCATCTTATTCGTCCGATGGACGCATCATGGCCGTCATGTCTTTCTTGGGCCTCGCTTCGGTGATCGTCTTGCCATGGATGAGATAGTGGATATTCTCGGCAATGTTGGTGGTGTGATCGCCGATGCGTTCCAGGTTCTTGGCACCAAACAAGAGGTGGGTACATTCGCCGATCTTGCGCGGGTCTTCCATCATGTAGGTCAGAAGTTCGCGGAAGATGGAATTGTAGAGGGCATCGAGATCTTCATCAGCCCGCCAGACGGCAAGGCCCATTTCATCATCGCGCTTGGCATAGGCATTCAGCACCTGGTTGAGCTGCGTCTGTGCCATCTTCCCCATGCGCGTCAGGCCTGAAGACAGGTTGCGCGGCAAGGCTTCTGAAATGGCGTGGGTGCGCTTTGCCGTGTTTTTGGCAAGATCACCGATGCGCTCAATGTCCGATGACACCCGTATCGCCACGATGATTTCGCGCAAGTCATGGGCCATGGGTTGGCGCTTGGCGATGGTCAGAATGGCTTTCTCCTCGATGCGGCGCTCCAGATTGTCAAGCAGTTCGTCGCCACGGATGACCTGGTCGGCCAAGGCAGTGTCCCTGCGGATAAGGGATTGAATGGCATTCGCCAGTTGCTCTTCGGCAATGCCACCCATCTCGGCCAGTTGGGTTTTCAGCGCCGATATGTCGTTGTCGTAGGCCTTTGCAATATGGTCTGACATGTTTTCGATCCTAACCGAAGCGCCCGGTGATGTAATCCTGGGTGCGCTTGTCCTGTGGGCTGGTGAACATTTCATCGGTGTCGCCGTATTCCACCAGTGTACCGAGATGGAAGAAGGCCGTAAGCTGCGACACGCGGGCGGCCTGTTGCATGGAGTGGGTGACGATGATGATGCAGTAGTTCTGGCGCAATTCGTCGATCAGCTCTTCGATACGGGCGGTGGCAATCGGGTCCAGCGCCGAGCAGGGTTCATCCATCAGGATGACCTCAGGATTGACAGCAATGGCGCGGGCAATGCAGAGGCGCTGCTGCTGGCCACCGGAGAGGCTGGTACCGGAATGGGTCATGCGGTCCTTCACTTCCTCAAACAGTCCAGCCTTCTTGAGGGCATTCTCAACGATCTCATCGAGCGCTGCCTTGTCCTTGGCCAAGCCGTGGATGCGCGGACCATAGGCGACGTTCTCATAGATCGATTTTGGAAATGGATTGGGCTTCTGGAACACCATGCCGACGTGGGAACGCAATTCCACCACATCGACATCCCGGTCATAGATGTTCTTGCCATCAAGCCGCACTTCACCTGTCATGTGGCAGGAAGGGATCGTGTCATTCATCCGGTTGACGGCCCGCAGAAAGGTGGACTTGCCGCAGCCCGAAGGACCGATAAAAGCCGATACGGCCTTGTCGGGGATGTCAATCGACAGGTTGTTGATGGCGCGTTTCTCGCCATAGTAGATGTTGACGTCACGCGCCGCGATGCGAGGCTGGCGTTCCGCCATGATGCGCGGTGCCGATGGTGTAATGAGTGCTGTGATTTGCTTGTCCATGTACATTTATGTTTCCCTGCCCAGTTTAGGCTTGTCACCAGCGGCGTTCAAATTTTTTGCGGAGATAAATGGCGACCGCATTCAGTGAGAAGAGAATGGCGATCAGCACCATGATGGCGGCCGCCGTCTTGGACTGGAACGTAAGCTCGGGCAGGTCAGACCACAAGTAGATCTGCACGGGCAAAACAGTTGCGGCATCAGTGAACCCCTTCGGTACATCCGCGATAAAGGCCACCATGCCGATCATCAGCAGGGGCGCGGTTTCTCCAAACGCGCGTGCCAGGCCGAGGATGGCTCCCGTTAGGACGCCGGGCAATGCCAGCGGCAACACATGATGAAAAACCGCTTGCTGGTCAGAAGCACCAACACCCAGTGCGGCTTCCTTGATGGAAGGCGGCACGGCTTTCAGGGCCGCACGCGATGCGATGATGATGGTCGGCAAGACCAGCAGTGCCAGCACAAGTCCGCCCACCACCGGGGCAGAGCGCGGCATGCCAAAGAGATTGAGAAACATGGCAAGGCCAAAGAGGCCAAAAATGATCGACGGCACCGCGGCGAGGTTGTTGATGTTGACTTCCAGAAAATCCGTCCAGCGGTTTTTTGGCGCAAACTGCTCGAGATAGACAGCTGCTGCAACACCGATGGGCAGGCCCAGCAACAGGGCCACTAGCACGGTGAACAGCGATCCCATAATGGCACCCCGCAGACCTGCCAGCTCAGGCTCACGCGAGTCGCCATTGGTGAGCAGGCGCCACGACACATGCCTTTCAACCGGCACCATAGCCATGACTTTTTCAAGTACAGCCTTGTCTGCTTCCTGCGATTGCCCCTTGAGGTAGAGATCAGCTTCATCGGAAAGCAGCACTTCGGTTTTTACGGTCTGGCCAATCAGGGCGGGATTGGCAATCACTTGCTGGCGCAGATCATCGCTGGCAGCCTGCGACAAGAGCAGGTTCAATTTCTTTTTGTCACCGCGCGACGTAACGTCAGGAAACTTGGCGCGCCAGGCTTCTTTCACCATGCCAGAGAAATCGGCGGCTCCGGGGTTGGCAGCATCAATCTGGGCGGCGTCGAGGGCCACATCAATGATTGCGCGGTGTTCGAAGAAGGCGGGCCAGCCTTTCCGGGCGATATCCACCAGAAGGTAAAGCAGAAAAGCCGAAGTCAGGAGAAGCGCAATGGCACCATAAGCCTTGAAGCGTGACTCAGCGGCATAGCGTTTGGCAAGGCGTGCGCGATAGGCGGAGTCAGTCATACTGTTGCCTGTACTTTTGCACGGTGCGCAGTGCAATGTAGTTGAGCGCCAGCGTGAAGAAGAACAGCACGAGGCCCAGCGCAAAAGCCGACAGGGTCTTGGCCGAATCGAACTCCTGGTCGCCCACCAGAAGGGTTGCGATCTGGACGGTGATGGTGGACACCGCCTCCAGCGGATTGAAGGAGAAATTGGCGGAAAGGCCGGCAGCCATGACTACGATCATGGTTTCACCAACGGCGCGGGAAATTGCCAGCATGACAGCGGAAACAATCCCTGCCAGTGCGGCGGGAAGTACGACGCGCTTGATGGTTTCGGATTTCGTCGCCCCCATGGCGTAGGAGCCATCACGTAAGGATTGTGGCACGGCATTGATGATATCGTCGGACAGTGAAGAAATCAGCGGCACGATCATCATGCCCATGACAAGGCCGGCAGCAAGTGCC
>JANONM010000545.1:0-1713 GCA_031420855.1 Hyphomicrobiales bacterium | reverse complement strand
CAGGGGATTGCGGCGGTGGCCTATGGCACCCGGACTATTGCAAAAGTGGCGAAGGTTGTGGGCCCTGGAAGCCCTTGGGTTGCCGCGGCCAAACGGCAGGTGTCGCATCTCCTCGATACGGGTTCGCCCGCAGGCCCCAGTGAAGTGATTGTATTTGCCGATGATACAATTGACGGTGCGCTGGCTGGACTTGATCTTCTGGTAGAAGCCGAACACGGGCCGGACAGTTCAGCCTATCTGGTCACATGGAGCCGCCGTGTGGCCGAAGAGGCGCTGGCAGCCATCCCCGGTTATTGGAAACAGATGGGTGCCCAGCGTGTTGAATATTCCTCAGCCGTCTTGAGTGGGGCCATGGGTGGTATCGTGCTGGCACGGGACGAGGAAGATGCCATCGCCTTTTGCAATGAATATGCACCGGAGCATCTGGAAGTCTTGTCCAAGGAACCGTTTGCCTATCTCGGCCGATTGGAAAATGCCGGGGAGATTTTGCTGGGTGAACACACACCGACGACACTTGGCAATTATGTTGTGGGGCCTGACCATGTGCTGCCGACCAGTGGTTGGGCACGCACGGCTTCGGCAGTCTCGGTGTTTGATTTCATCAAGCGCAATTCCATCGCCTATGTCACCAGCCGGGGCTACCCGGAACTCGCCAAACATGCCCATGTACTGGCGACCTATGAGGGCTTTGACGCCCATGCCAATGCCGTGTCAGCGACACGCGACCGCCTGTTGAAGAAAGTTTAAACCATATGCTGATGACGCAAGTGATGGCAGATGCCTATGGCTGCAATGTCCTGATCAATGATGCCGATGCCTTGTTGCAGGCGGGCCATGACGCCGTAGCGTCCGTGGGAGCCACCGTCATTGGCGAGACCACCGTGCGCTATGTTCCCCATGGCCTGACCATCGGGATATTCCTCGCGGAGTCGCATCTGGTGTTGACGACCTGGCCCGAATATAAATTGCTCTGCATCGATACATTGTTGTGCAATCCCGAGATGTCAGCCGATGGGGTGATCGATGTGCTGGTGCAACGCTTGTGTCCAGATGGTGAGGTAGTGCGCCACCGTGTGCAGCGACACATTGCGGCAGAGGCTTTGCTTTAGCGAGACGTCGCGCATCCCCCACCTCCGGCCTTTTTTAACGCGCCATAGCCCTCGACTTGGTCGGGGGCCGGAGGTGGGGGATCAAGTGCGAAGTATGAAAGTATTATCTCGAGTTTTTTTTCCAGTCACGCGGTCGAATTTCTTTGCCCCACATTGGGGACAACCTTTTTCTTTCAATTCGCTGATGGTCGCTGGAACAGATTTCAATCCCAAGGTCCATTTCCGTGAACAAGACAGGCAACGGTATTGCGATTGTTTGGGGTTGGCTTCGGCGGTGTAAAGCGGGCCTGTCCAGGCTTCACTTGCCTTTGCCATGGCATGTACCTGCAATTCATAGAGTTCACTGGTGGCTCCCAAAATCGCAGCACCGGAATAGCTATTGAAGCCGGGATGAAGCGCCGTGATGGCAAGGCCCAATTCAGCCATGGTGGCTTGCAAGGCAATGCGCTGGGAGGGTGCCGTATGGCCAAATGAAAACATGGCTTGGCCGCGCCCTGCCTCGATGCCCTCAATGCCACGGGTGAGAAACAGCTTGGCACCTTCCAACGTATAGGGCGGGTCGGTGATGAACGTATCGAAGGCACCGCTGAGTTCTGCTGGCAAG
>JANONM010000544.1:0-3493 GCA_031420855.1 Hyphomicrobiales bacterium | reverse complement strand
CCCTCGGTTTGCCAGAACCAATTTCGGTCGTTGAAGGCAAGGTCTTGGTTACCGAATTGATCACCTCCGCGTTTGAAATCGGAACAATTTTTGCGTCGGGCGCATTGGGTGCGGATTCGGTGACATTGCTCACATGACTGTACGTAGCAAGGTCTGCCGCGCCACTGGCTGCTGACTTGCCAATGCCCACTGCCGCCACCCCGGAAATGGAATTGACAATCCGGGGTTGTTCAAGGGCCATCCCGCCAACGGCAATCCTAGGCAGAACACTGCCGCAGAAAGAGCAGGGTAGAACCTGCCCGTCGAGTCTTGAGCTGCAGTTCAGGCAGAGCGTGTTCTTCATGATCTAGGGCGGTAGTTAGAAGAGTCCATCAGGTCATCTGGCTGGGACTGTCCATTGTTTACGGGCACCCCAATGCATAGGTGACAATCTGCGTCACGTCAGGTGGCTGAACTTAGGGCCTCAGATGGCTTTGACGAAAATTAGCTGATCCAGCTCAGCAGAGGCGGTTTTACCGCCCAGCAGTCCTGCCAAGCAACCCGGCTGCACCTCAATGCCGACTTTATTAAAAGAGTGAAAGATCCACCCGTCGACAGCATTCTGGGAAATGGCCGCTTGCAATTGCGAAGCAACTTCAGCACCGTTGGCGGTGCTCTTTGTCACCCCGACAAAGGGGATAACCTTGTACTGAAAACTACTCATCACTCCTCCTGAATGGACTGTCATGCTTAGGGTTCATCGAGGCCTCCATTTGGCGGGCAACATCGATGAAGTCGTCTGACTGTGAGCTTTATACCTTCAAAAAACCCGTATTTCGCGAAAGCGAGGATTGAATATTCGGAGCAAGTCGGTTCGAACCTGCAACTCGAACGCAATCGGGCTGACGCGTTGCGTTGGTAGGAGCGAATCAAAAACACAGCAACGCGGACTGGAATGGCTCGCACTGCGTCTACCGAAAATTTGATGGCCATGTTCTGAAAATTGCGGCAAGACCCCCCATCGTACCCATTCCTGGAGGCATTAGATCAAGCTGCTTTTTGGACAGACTGTTCGCACTAACGCCAAATGGAGCCAATTTCAGCAACTATGCAGGCGACCCAGTGAGCCAGACAACCATGGTCAAACCCGTATGCCTACTTAGCCCGGGCTTAAATCACGTGGCTCGGTCCAAAGTTGACAGGGTCGCTTAATTCAGCATCGGCGATAGCATTTTCCTTGTTTAAACGCCGCCAAATAATCCACTCTTCTATCGCGGAAAACTCTCCTGATTCAGTCCCATCGTCAAGACCTTGAGGCGAAGCCAGGCTGTGGCAATTTCTGGATCGTCAACCTTGTCCAGATGCGCCCTGCTCGTGTGCACCGACTGCAAATAAAGGTTCTCCCGACGCTTCTGCCGGGTTACAGCTTCTAACTCTGGCCACGGTGGCATGCACAGAGCTTCGCGCCTGGGTAGGCTTGCGGCCATTGAGAGTCCCTTGGGATCAAAATCAAAAAAGGCCAGGGTGGGTCGGTTATCGGCTGCAACTAACTTGGCCGGCGCCTCCGTCCCAAAAATTTCAACCGTCCCGCGAAACAACGCCAGCGTGGGCCGGTTTTTGATGAACTCGCCGAGCCATAGATAGTGACGCAGCAGGAAAAGCGGCTGCAGGTTTTCACACACAAGCAAGACCTCGTAAGACAGTTGTATGGCCTCCGACCATGCCATTGATACAAACCCATCAGGGGGTGCCACGATATCGGTGTGAATGCCAATGGGGACAACAGCCACCATTTCATGCATGACAGGAAGCGCGCCATGTTTCTCCGAAAATCCCCCCGGTGCTGCGTCTCGCGTGTAGGCGCCAGCTAGTGCCGTCTGCTCGAAGCCGCGGTTGCGCAGCATGTCGCCGGCTCTCGCATGGTCACCGGCCGCATAGTGAACCCGAGATCCCCTGACTGAACCAAGCCCATGAAGGGCACCCATGCGCGCGGCTACGCCGTCATTTTTTCGCCAAGCGGGCTTGTCACCTGCCAGCCGTTGTAGAAACTCCACTTCGGCTGGGGTCATGCTGCCGCGACCGGATTGGCTTCATGCTTCGGCCCGCGCGCGTACAAAGCGCTGGTGTAGGCGAACGCATCATGAAACCGGTGCTGGAAGTGCTCTCCCGCCCGCGGAGGGTCCAGCGCCAAGTTGACCTTGTAATACCCACTACTTCGGAGCGCCATGGTGGCAAAAACGAGCCACACACCCTTCTCCATCGTAAGTGCATCCTCGTCCCCGCATTGCCATTCGCCAAGTGAGATGCCATGCTGGGCGCGGTCTACGTCATGAATCAGTCGGTTCAAGGCCTGTGTCGCTGGCGACACCGCAAGCGTCTTTTTTTCGTGGACGATGCGCCGGTACCGTACCGGTGGCGCAAGGCTCTCCTGCGTAGGCCGCGGGGCCGGCATGGCTTCGACAAGCGCGCGCATTTCGCTGACGATTGACTGATCCGTATCCATCGGCTCAACATGCGCCTGCAGATCCGCCAATTTGGCGGCCAACAGGAAGGCGGGAACATCGCCGCTGAGATCGGCTTCAAAGCCGCGCCAACCTGGTTGCTGACGCAGCAACATGTCCATCCGGGCCAGTTGCTTGTGGTTCTGCTCGATCTGGCGCATGAGGAAGATATCCTGGCGGATCACGGTCTGGATCTCGGAAATCCCCTGCTGCCACGGCAGGACACGCGATATCAGGTTCATGCGCAGAAACTGCGCGAGCGCCTCCTGATGCCGTTGTTCCGCTTCCCGCTCAATGCGTCGGGCGATCTTGGACAATCGGGCCATGTCCCCCGCCAGGGATGCGGTCTGTCCTTGGTAGAACCGGTTCTGACTCTTTTTCAGGGCTAGCGATTCCACGTTGCCATACCGTGTGCCAATGAGAATTTGCAGCTGCAGCATATTGCGCTCCATGCTGTCCACAATGTCGAACACTCCGTTTCGAAGAGATGACTCCAGACTGTCCATGGAATCCATATCCGACGCGTTCCCAGTGATCATTGCGTCCATCTCGCCCCATAGGGAGTGAACAGTCGTGATGCACGATCCGATCTCGGCCAGGCTCTGAAAGGCCGGGTAAATCTGCAAATGATCCTGCAGGTATTCACGCAGCCTGGGGTGCAGCCGATACCCCTCAGGCCCAGCCGCCCGCAACGCGTTGACCTGGCGCAGCGCCTTGATGGCAGCAATAGAAGCGCCACCATGCTGAGAGATTTCGCCACCCAAAGCCTGCTCGACGGTTTCAGCGTTGCGCGAAAGCGCACTGAGCACCTCCGCCACCGGAGATTTCTGCGGCGTCATGGTGTGGTCTTGCCCTCGCCGTCTAGCAGGCTTGCATCATCAGTATCAGTATTGGCGCCCACCTCATTCAAATTGGGGGAATCCTCCAATGACGGCGCTGTCTCGTCAATTCTGGTCTGCTTGCCGGCATGGTCGATCTGGTCGACCACGGCGTCGTCCTTCAGAAACTTCGTG
>JANONM010000543.1:0-1791 GCA_031420855.1 Hyphomicrobiales bacterium | reverse complement strand
ATGGCTGGCAATGAAACGGCACGTGAAACGGCTTTCGCCATGATTTTCCTTTCGCCCCTTGTTCAGGGTGCTTCCCTCTGCATCGATATGGGAAGGGATTTTGGATTTTAAAGACACTTTTGTTGTGACAGATTAGATATTTTTTCTTACGGGCGCTTGGCGGCTTTGGATTGAGCCTTCAATTCATGGTGAAGTTGTGACAAGTCGGCTGGCAGGGGAGCCTCGAAATGCACGGGCTTGCCGGTCTTGGGATGTTCAAAACCCAGCATAAACGCGTGTAAAGCTTGTCCTTTCAAGGACTTGACGGCAGTTTTGGCGTCTTCAGTAAGGCGGGCCAAGGCTGATTTGAAGCCGCCGCCATAGGTGTTGTCGCCCAGCAACGGATTGCCGATATGCGCCATATGCACGCGGATTTGATGGGTGCGGCCGGTTTCCAGGTTGCAGCGCACCAAGGTTGCAACCGGAGATTTTTCCGGACCGAAACGTTCCACGACCTCGTAGTGGGTGATAGCCTCGCGGGCATCGCTGCGGTCGCTCACCGCCATTTTCTGGCGGTTTGCCGTGCTGCGACCGAGACCCGTGGTGATCATGCCATTGGGGCGGTCGGGACAGCCCCAGACGAAGGCATAGTAAGCCCGTTCAAGCCTGCCATCGCGCCCATGGGCGGCGAATTGTTCTGAAAGGGCCTGATGGGCGGCATCGTTCTTGGCCACAACCAGCAGTCCCGACGTATCCTTGTCCAAACGATGCACGATACCGGGACGTTTGACGCCGCCAATACCAGAAAGGCTGTCGCCGCAATGGGCGAGTAGGGCATTGACCAGCGTGCCGCCCTCATGGCCAGCCGCTGGATGCACGACCAGACCTGCGGGCTTGTTGATGACGATGATGTGCTTGTCCTCAAATGCCACTTCAAGTGCGATATTTTCCGGAAGGGGTTCTGCGGCAACTGGCGGCGGGAGGGTGACCAGTACATGCTGGCCGGATTTCAGCTTCACTCCACCGTCCGTAATCGTCTGGCCCTCGACAAGCACTTGCCCCTCGGCAATCAGCCGCTGGAAACGGGCGCGGCTGATTTCGGGGTGCAGTCTCGCCAGACAGCGATCCAGCCTTTCGGTGGTATCTGCGGTGGCGGCGAGGGTTTGAGGAGAAGACGTCATATGAATGGTTCTGATAATTCCGGTGTTTCTGATGTGGTGATGCAGGCTAACGCCAACCCGTCTTCAACAGGCCCCAGTCAAAAGGCGATGCTGCGTGTTGTCACTGTCTTGGGCGTTATACTGCTTTGCTGTTCGTCGCATGGATTGCTGGCATAATCTGGAAGTCCCAGCGCCGCAAGGTGGAGTTGGTGCCGGATGTGGTAGTGTCGCTGGGGATTGATCCGGCGGCCATCAAGCAGATGACGCTTTCCGGCAATGTTCTGGCCCTGACCACGGACCGCGAAGTGGTTGTGGTTGATGTTGCAAAGCGGGTGATAATAATGCGCGGCAGGCCGTAGGTGGCTGATGGAAAACCAAAACTCCAGTGCTTTGCTGAGGCATGCCCTTCGAGGCCGCGAAGGCGCGGCACCTCAGGGTGAGGGTTCATGGCATATCCTCATGCTGAGGTGCGAGCCCTTGCGAGCCTCGAAGCATCCGCCACATAAGGAGTTTCAGTAACCCACCCTAAACCAGATCGTAACTCCACGCCGCCAGCAATTGTGAACTCGTCAATGCAGCCCAGGTATTGTCGTAGGTCGTGGTGCCGATGACTTGATTGTAACCACTGCCGGACTGTTGGTTGAGTGTGGCA
>JANONM010000542.1:0-1714 GCA_031420855.1 Hyphomicrobiales bacterium | reverse complement strand
GGGCGTTCGAGATTGCTGGCGTCGGTGTAAGCGCTGGCGGTTTTTATCCAGTCGCTGCGGCCCTTGATGGCCTGTTGGGTCCAGACTTCAGGGGCCTGCCATTTGCCGAGATTGGCCGAAAGCTCTTCCAGCCCCACCTTGGCATCGGCAACCAGCGGCAAAGCCTGGTGCTTGCTGGCATCGAAGCTTTGGGTGTTGAGGCCGATGATGGTTTTGCCTTCATTCTGAAACAGGGTCCATGAGGCTGTGGTAAAATCCTGCAAACGGGTGCCGATGGCAAGGACAAGATCAGCCTCGTTGCAGACATCATTCGATGCGGCGGTTCCAGTGACGCCGACGGCACCCATGTTGAGTTCATTGAGGAACGGGAGTGATGATTTACCCGCTTGGGTTTCCACCACCGGAATGCCGTGGCGGGCCGCAAAGGCTACAAGCGCCGAATTGGCGTCGGAATAATTGACGCCGCCGCCTGCAATGATGACGGGTTTCTTCGCGGCTTTCAACGCCGTGACGGCGGCATGAAGTTCGCTTTCATCAGGGCGGGGTCGGCGGAACGACCAATGGCGCTCCTTGAAGAAACTTTCGGGATAATCAAAAGCCTCAGCCTGGGTGTCCTGACAGATTGAAAGGGTGACGGGGCCACAGTCGGCGGGATCGGTCAAAACGCTCATGGTGCGGTTCAGGGCGGGGATCAATTGTTCGGGGCGCATGATGCGGTCGAAGTAGCGGGATACCGGCTTGAAGCAATCATTCACCGACAAGGTGCCATCACCAAAGTTTTCGATCTGCTGCAATACGGGATCGGGTCGGCGGCCGGCAAACACATCGCCGGGAAGCAACAGCAAGGGCAGGCGGTTGACATGGGCCACGGCTGCTGCTGTCACCATGTTCAAGGCACCGGGCCCGATTGATGAAGTGGCCGCCATGATGCGCTTGCGGTTGCTGGCCTTGGCAAAGGCAATTGCTGCCAAGGCCATGCTCTGTTCATTCTGGCCACGATAGGTGGGCAATTGATCGCGCACCTGAAACAGCGCTTCGCCAATGCCCGCCACATTGCCATGGCCAAAAATCGCCCAGACACCTGCAAAGATCGGCGTCTTCTTGCCATCGATGAGGGTCATCTGGGCGATCAGGAATTTCATCAGGGCTTGTGCGGTGGTGAGGCGGAAAGTTTTGGTCATGGTCGTCACTTTCGAATCGAACGGGTCTATATCTGTTTCCCACTTCTCAGGTGCGGGTTTATTGGATGTGGCCCAAGGGACCTCATCCGCCCCTTTGGGGCGGATGAGGTCCTTTGGGCCATTGTGATCAATCACTGCAATCTCTCTGCACTACTTCTCACCTTATGCCAGATCGCTACCAGATTGCCAAAGCGTGTCGCCATCATGTTTACGGCTGCGTCATCACTGATAGTCCCGCGCAGCCATTGCTGGGCTGCTTCGTTGAAGATGGTGCGGCCCACGGCGAAGCCTTTGACATGATGCTGCTTGGCAACGGCGCGGAAGCCTTTTTCCAGTTCTTCTTCTGGGGCCTCCAGGCCGAGCAGGACGATGCCCCGGCAATAGGGATCATGTTTGTCGATGACTTTGCTGATTTCATCCCATGCCTTTTCCGAGGCTTGCGGTTCAAGTTTCCACCAGTCTGGTTTGATGCCAAGGGCGTAGAGTTCCGTCATGGCTCTTGCGACGGTGTGGTCGTCCATGGCTCCGTTTTT
>JANONM010000541.1:0-7647 GCA_031420855.1 Hyphomicrobiales bacterium | reverse complement strand
GCACTCCGCGCCCTGCTCTTTCTGCCGCCGCTGGTGGCCGGCGTATGGCTGGGTGCCCGCAGTTTCAAATCCATGGATGCGACGTTGTACAGGAAGTGGGTGCTGGGGATTTTGGCTGTACTTGCAGCAGCAATTGGGATGAAAGCGATTTTGGGAATTTAGAAAAATTTAGGTTTTCCCGCAATCGTTCTATTGACTCTCAGCGACTTCCACGCCCCAGCGCTTCAAACCCAAGTGTTCCTCAAAACCTGCAAAATCCCTGTCATCGTGGAGCAGCGGCACATCATGTTCGATGCACCAAGTGGCGATGAGGAGATCGACTGTGCCACGGATCGTAATGCCCTTGGAACGAAGATATCTAAAATTTGCAGCCGCTTTGATGGCTATTTTTTTGCCCACAATTTCCACGTTTTGCAGGTTGTCAAATTCCGCAATGATTGCTTTAGCCTCTGCGTTGGTTCTGGCACCGCGCAAGACTTCCACCCAGACCAAATCAGGAAGCAACACTGTATGGTTTTTGATCACATTCAGCATCTGGCTTTTTGTGGCGGAATCCCCCGGCCTCAACGTAGCCACCCAAACGCTACTGTCTACGACGGCGATCAGTCCCTCCGCCACGCGTCGATGTCCCAGTCACCATCAATTTTCCCAACGAGCTTCAAAATGCCCAGTTGTTTGTTTCGACGCACGATATCTTCCAAAGCAATAACCACGGCTTCTTTTTTTGTCTTCGCTTTGGTATATTTCATGGCTTCAGCCATCAACTTGTCATCAATATCGATATTGGTTCGCATGACAATCCTCGTGTGTATAGATTTAATTTTTATACACATCGCACTTTCCAAAAGCAAACAAAAAAGGCCCAGGATCACTCCCGGGCCTTGCATGATCAGATTAACCGATATGCCTTGTTTATTCCGCCGCCACCGGAGGCAGCTGTGTCTTGCTCTGTTCTTCGATGATCAGCTTGTCGCGCTTGACGGCGATCTGGCGCAGGCGGCTTAGCATACCGCCGGTGCCCGCCGGGATCAGGCGGCCCACGATGACGTTTTCCTTCAGGCCGTCGAGGGTATCGATCTTGCCTTGGGTTGCGGCATCGGTGAGAACGCGGGTGGTTTCCTGGAACGAGGCCGCCGAGATGAAGGAACGGGTTTGCAACGAGGCCTTGGTGATGCCAAGCAGAACCGGCTGGCCAGAAGCCGGGCGCAGTCCTTCGAGCAGCATCTTGGCATTTTCGCGGTCAAGTTCTTCCTTGTCGATCTGTTCGCCCACCAGCAGCGTTGTATCGCCCACATCGGTGATTTCCACCTTTTGCAGCATCTGGCGCACGATCACCTCGATGTGCTTGTCGTTGATCGACACGCCCTGCAAACGATAGACTTCCTGGATTTCATTGACGAGATAGGAAGCAAGTTCTTCCACGCCCTTGATTGCCAGAATGTCGTGGGGTGCCGGATTGCCATCGAGGATGTATTCACCCTTTTCGATAAGGTCACCTTCCTGCACCGGAAGATGCTTGCCCTTCGGGATGAGATACTCAATGGCTTCGCCATCGCCCTCTTGCGGCACAATGCGAATGCGGCGCTTGTTCTTGTAGTCGCGGCCGAACTCGATCTTGCCGGAGATTTCCGCAATGATGGCGGCATCCTTGGGACGACGCGCCTCGAACAACTCGGCAACACGCGGCAGACCGCCTGTGATGTCGCGAGTCTTGGCACTTTCCAGCGGATTACGGGCCAGCACGTCGCCAGCACCGATCTTCGAACCCGGATCAACCGAAAGCACAGCATCCACCGACAACAGGTAACGGGCTTCCCCGCCACGCGCCAGCTTCTTCACTTCGCCCTTTTCGTCGCGAATGACGATGGCAGGCTTCAGTGAAGAACCACGCTGGTTGGTGCGCCAGTCAATGATGATCCGGTTGGTGATGCCTGTGGCTTCGTCCACCACTTCATTCACCGACACGCCATCGACCACGTCTTCAAAGGCAATGCTGCCGTCTACTTCGCCGAGGATTGGACGCATGTAGCTGTCCCATTCGGCGATGCGTGCGCCACGTTTCACCGTATCGCCCGTGTCGGCAAACAGGCGTGAACCATAGCCCACCTTGTGGGTGGCCCGTTCATTGCCCTTGGCATCCTTGATGACCATGGCGACGTTGCGTCCGATAACCACCAATTTGCCGTTCGAGTCTTTCGCCACATTGCGGTTCTTGATCTCGATGGTGCCGTCGATGTTGGCTTCCACGTAGGAATCGTCGAGCACCTGTGCAGCACCACCAATGTGGAAGGTCCGCATGGTGAGCTGTGTTCCCGGTTCACCGATGGATTGGGCCGCGATAACACCAACGGCTTCACCCATGTTGACAGGTGTGCCGCGGGCAAGATCGCGTCCATAGCAGGTGGCGCAAACGCCGAACTTGGTTTCGCAGGTCAGAACCGAACGGATCCTGATTTCCTGGATACCGGCTTTTTCGATTTGCTCTACATGGTGTTCAAGCATTTCATTGCCAGCCGTCACGATGACAGCACCGGTTGAAAGGTCGACCACATCCTGTGCCGCCGTACGGCCCAGAACACGAATGCCCAGCGACACGATGACTTCACCAGCATCGATGATCGGGCGCGTGGTGATGTAGTGCTGCGAACCACAATCCTGTTCAGAAATGATCGCGTCCTGTGCCACGTCAACCAGACGGCGCGTCAGATAGCCGGAGTTGGCTGTCTTCAATGCCGTGTCGGCCAGACCCTTGCGGGCACCGTGGGTGGAGTTGAAGTATTCGAGAACCGACAGGCCTTCCTTGAAGTTGGAAATGATCGGCGTTTCGATGATTTCGCCTGACGGCTTGGCCATCAAACCGCGCATACCGGCAAGCTGCTTCATCTGGGCTGGCGAACCGCGCGCGCCTGAATGGCTCATCATGTAAATGGAGTTGATCGGCAGCTGGCGCTTGTTGTCATCAAAGCGGACGGCCGAAATCTCCTTCATCATTTCTTCGGCAACCTTGTCCGAGCACTTGGCCCAGGCATCAACCACCTTGTTGTATTTTTCACCCTCCGTGATCAGGCCATCGATGTATTGCTGCTCATATTCCTTGGCAGCTTCGCGGGTCTGCGCCACCAGCTTTACCTTGGTCGGCGGAATGACCATGTCATCCTTGCCGAAGGAAATGCCGGCCTTGTAGGCATTCAGGAAACCCAGCGCCATGATGCGGTCTGCGAAAACCACCGCTTCCTTCTGGCCGCAATGACGATACACCGAATCGATCATCTTGGAGATGTCACGCTTGGTCATCAGCTTGTTGCAGAGATCATAGGTGATGTTCATGGCCAATGGCAAAATCTCGCCAATGCGCATGCGGCCCGGTGTGGTTTCGACGATGCGGTTGCGCACCATGCCGTCGGCCGCCGTATCCTTGATGCGGGCCTTGATCTTGGCATGCAGCGTGACCACGCCATTGGCAAGCGCGTGTTCAATTTCCGAGAGGGAACCAAACACTTTGCCTTGGCCTGGTTCACCTTCTGCAGTGATCGACAGATAATACAGTCCAAGCACAATGTCTTGCGACGGCACAATGATCGGCTGGCCATTGGCGGGATGCAGAACGTTGTTGGTGGACATCATCAACACGCGGGCTTCAAGCTGGGCCTCAAGCGACAGCGGCACGTGAACCGCCATCTGGTCTCCGTCGAAGTCGGCGTTGAAAGCCGTGCAGACCAGCGGATGAAGCTGGATGGCCTTGCCTTCAATCAACACGGGCTCAAACGCCTGGATGCCCAAGCGATGGAGTGTTGGAGCGCGGTTCAACATGATCGGATGTTCGCGGATTACTTCGTCAAGGATATCCCAGACTTCCGGCTTTTCCTTTTCAACCAGTTTCTTGGCCTGCTTCACCGTGGTCGAGAGACCCTTGGCTTCAAGGCGCGAATAGATGAAAGGCTTGAACAGTTCGAGCGCCATTTTCTTGGGCAGACCGCACTGGTGCAGCTTCATTTCCGGACCCACAACAATGACGGAGCGGCCCGAATAATCGACGCGCTTGCCGAGCAGGTTCTGGCGGAAGCGACCCTGCTTGCCCTTCAGCATGTCGGACAGCGACTTCAACGGACGCTTGTTGGCACCCGTGATGACGCGGCCACGACGGCCATTGTCAAACAGCGCATCAACTGATTCCTGCAACATGCGCTTTTCGTTGCGCACGATAATATCGGGAGCCTTGAGTTCAATCAGGCGCTTCAAACGATTATTGCGGTTGATCACACGACGATAGAGATCGTTCAAATCCGAAGTGGCGAAACGACCACCATCCAACGGCACAAGCGGACGCAGTTCTGGCGGAATAACCGGCACAACAGTCAGGATCATCCACTCCGGACGATTGCCGGATTCGAGGAAATGCTCGACCAGCTTCAGGCGCTTGGCAATTTTCTTGGGCTTCAAGTCACCCGTGGCCACGCGCAGGTCTTCGCGCAGTTGTTCCTTCATCTGCTCCAGGTTCAGCGACATCAGCATGTCACGGATGGCTTCGGCACCAATGCCAGCCGTGAAGCTGTCATCGCCATAGTCTTCCTGGGCTTTCAGGTAATCAGTTTCACCCAGCAACTGATATTGCTTGAGCGGCGTCAGGCCGGGTTCGAGCACGATATAGTTTTCAAAATACAGAACCCGCTCGATATCCTTCAGCGTCATGTCAAGCAGTGTTGCAATGCGCGAAGGCACTGATTTCAGGAACCAGATATGGGCAACCGGAGCCGCAAGCTCGATATGGCCCATGCGTTCGCGCCGGACCTTCGACAGCGTGACTTCAACACCGCATTTTTCGCAGATGATGCCCTTGTACTTCATGCGCTTGTATTTTCCACACAGGCATTCGTAATCCTTGGTGGGTCCAAAGATGCGGGCGCAGAACAGGCCGTCACGTTCCGGCTTGAACGTGCGGTAGTTGATGGTTTCCGGCTTTTTGATTTCGCCGAATGACCACGACAGGATTTTCTCCGGAGACGCAATCGAGATGCGAATCTGGTCGAAAGCTTGGGCCGGCACCGCCGGGTTGAAGACGTTCATGACCTCTTGGTTCATGGTGTCACGTTCTCCTTAAACGAAATTGTTCAGTTCTACTTTCCTTCGATCGTCATCCCCGCGAAGGCGGGGACCCAACTCAAAACTGCCGGATTGCTGGCAGTTGGTTTCCCGCCTTCGCGGGAATGACGGGCTCAGGCCCACAAATCGACTTTTATTCAGCAGCTTGCGGGGGCGGCGCCTGCTCAAGGGCCGCCTGCCCGTTCTGCAATTCCACATTCAGACCCAGGGAACGCATTTCCTTGACCAGAACGTTGAAGCTTTCCGGAATACCCGTTTCGAAGGCATCATCACCGCGCACGATGGCTTCATAAACCTTGGTGCGGCCTGCCACGTCGTCAGACTTGACGGTCAGCATTTCCTGCAAGGTATAGGCAGCGCCATAGGCTTCCAAGGCCCAGACTTCCATTTCACCGAAGCGCTGGCCGCCAAACTGCGCCTTGCCACCCAGCGGTTGCTGTGTGACGAGTGAGTAAGGACCAATCGAACGGGCATGGATCTTGTCGTCCACCAGATGGTGCAACTTGAGCATATAGATGTAGCCCACCGTCACCTTGCGGTCGAACTTTTCGCCGGACTTGCCGTCAAACAAATCAATCTGGCCGGAGGTTGAGAGGCCCGCATCCGTCAACATCTTGTTGATGTCTTCTTCACGCGCACCATCGAACACTGGCGTTGCAATCGGCACACCCTTGCGAAGACCTTCGGCATACTCAACGATCTGATTGTCGTCGAGCGCGTCCAGTTCGGCATTCTTGCCATAAATAGCCATAAGGCCATCACGCACCGGCTTTGGTTTCTGCGTCTCTTTGTAGACCTCAAGCATCTGGCCAATCTTCTTGCCCATGCCGGCACAAGCCCAGCCCAAATGGGTTTCGAGAATCTGGCCAACGTTCATGCGCGACGGCACACCAAGCGGATTCAGCACGATGTCAACAGGCTGACCGTCAGCCAAGTATGGCATGTCTTCCTGTGGCACGATGCGCGAAACCACACCCTTGTTGCCGTGGCGTCCGGCCATCTTGTCGCCGGGTTGAATCTTGCGCTTTACCGCGACAAAGACCTTGACCATTTTCATGACACCGGGAGGCAATTCATCGCCCCGTTGCAGCTTTTCAACCTTGTCCATGAAGCGGTTTTCGAGACCCTTCTTGGAGTCGTCATACTGCACCTTCATGGCTTCCAGTTCACCCATGGCCTTGTCTTCACCAAGGGCAATGTTCCACCATTGCGAACGTGGCACATCATCAAGCTGGGCAGCCGAAATCTTGCCGTCCATCTTGTGGCCGCGGGGACCCGATGTGGCTGTCTTGCCAACCAGGAACAACTTCAAACGACCATAAGCGTTACGGTCGAGGATCGCCAATTCATCGTCGCGGTCCTTTGCCAGACGTTCAATTTCTTCGCGCTCGATTGACTGGGCGCGTTCATCCTTGTCAACACCATGACGGTTGAACACACGCACTTCAACCACAGTACCGGAAACACCGGGTGGCAGACGCAACGACGTGTCACGTACATCAGAAGCTTTTTCACCGAAGATGGCGCGCAGAAGTTTTTCTTCCGGCGTCATGGGCGATTCGCCCTTCGGCGTGATCTTGCCGCACAAGATATCACCGGGCTTCACTTCAGCACCGATATAGACAATGCCGGCCTCGTCCAGATTGCGCAGTGACTCCTCACCAACGTTTGGAATGTCGCGGGTGATTTCTTCAGGCCCAAGCTTGGTGTCACGCGCCATTACATCGAATTCTTCGATATGGATGGAGGTGAACACATCGTCTTTCACAATGCGTTCCGACAGCAAAATCGAATCTTCGAAGTTGTAGCCATTCCACGGCATGAAGGCGACGAGCACATTCTGGCCAAGCGCCAGATCACCAAGTTCCGTCGATGGGCCGTCGGCAATGATGTCACCCGAGGTGATGGCATCGCCAACCCGTACCAACGGACGCTGGTTGATACACGTCGATTGGTTCGAGCGTTGGAACTTCGCCAGTGTATAAATATCAACACCGGGCTTTGTCGGATCGGTTTCTTCCGTGGCGCGGATCACAATGCGCTTGGCGTCAACCTGGTCAACAACACCGGTGCGGCGAGCCTGAATGGCGGCACCTGAGTCACGGGCCACAATGGCTTCCATGCCCGTTCCCACCAAGGGCGCAGAAGAACGCACCAGCGGCACAGCTTGACGCTGCATGTTTGAACCCATCAGTGCACGGTTGGCGTCGTCGTTCTCAAGAAACGGAATGAGCGCTGCGGCAACAGATACGATCTGCTTTGGTGACACATCGGCGTAATCCACCTTGTCGGCAGGTACGGGCAACACGTCACCATGCATACGCACCAGAACCAGCTCTTCGGCAAAATGCCCGTCCTTGGTCAAAGGCACGTTGGCTTGCGCGATGTGATATTTGCCTTCCTCGATGGCCGAGAGATATTTCACATCATTGGTCACCTTGCCACCCACAACCTTGCGGTAGGGCGTTTCGATGAAGCCGTATTTGTTGACACGGGCATAGGTCGCCAGTGAGTTGATCAGGCCGATGTTTGGGCCTTCCGGCGTTT